>JBGCFH010000216.1:0-2517 GCA_045106825.1 Saprospiraceae bacterium
TTTTCAGGCTTTGAATTTATCTAATGCTTTTTTTCCAAATGATAAATCTAAAAAAACTGGTTCAGTCAATGAACTTTGGAAGAATTTTAAGAGCGATTATAACAAATATGCTCAACAAACAAATTCCAAACTAAAAGCAGAAACAATACTTTCTCTACTTCAAAAATATGCCGTAACGATTCCAAACCCTACAAAAGTTCATAAAGAAGTGTCTTGGTATGATTATACTAAAATGAAAGCTGGTTTAGCAGTTTGTATTCACGATTACTTAGAAGCAACTCAAAAGACGATTATTGAAGATAATGAAAATCCACTTTTAATCATTCGAGCAGATATTTCTGGTATTCAAGATTTCATTAGCAATATTGCCAGTAAGAATGCTTCTAAAAACTTAAAAGGTCGTTCATTTTATGTTCAGTTGTTGGTGAATACGGTTTTGAAGTTGATGCTTAAAAAACTCAACCTTTTTGAAGGGAATGTGATGTATGCTTCTGGTGGAAATTTCTTTGTGATTGCTCCGAATACGGAAGAAATTAGAAACAAATTTCAAGAATTTGAAAAAGAAATAACCACTGCTATTTTTGCAGAACATAAAACGAGAATTGCGGTGGTGATGGGTTATACAGAAGTTAGTGAAAAGCAAATTTTTAATGTCGTAGAAAAATTTGAAGAAAAGGATAAAAAAGATATAGAACATGGAATTGATGAAGCCATCAAAGTTTTATTTGAAAATGTTATTGATAAGAAGAAAAAGCAGAAGTTTTCAACAATAATTCGAGATACGATAATTGATACAAATGGTGCTGATGGTTATGATAGGTTTTTCAATGAAAATTTTGGTGATAATGGTGGAATACAGATTTTAGATGCGATTACAGGTGAGGAAATAACAACAAAATTTGGCTATGAAATAAAAGGGAGTACTCCTAATCGAGTATTGATTAAAGATGTCAACTCTGAGCAAGATATTGTGAAAAAAGCAACCCATTCACAAATTATCTTAGGTAAGAACTTAAAGGATTTAGAATATTTAGTTGTGAGTTCTGAAAATTTAAAATTAAGTCAAGCATCTGACTATATTTTTAATCCTTGTAATTTAGGAATTTACTATTACTTAATAATTAGAGGAGGAAAAACAAGAACAAAAATTGAAACAGCTTTAAAAGAGATTCAAAACTACGAAGTAATTACATTAAATGCTCCAAATATTAAAGATGGTGATTATGAAGTAGTTTTTAGTAATATTCATGATTCTACAATAGAAAATCCTACGTTTACTTTCTATGGTGGAAATGATGTTCCTACATTTGAATCAAATGGTTATACTGAAGATATTTACAATGAGAAAACAGAAGAACCTCAACCTTATAAAAAAGGAGATCTAAAAGACTTTAGTCATCTATCTTTAAAATTTTTGAAAGATAAAGATGGAAATTTTGAATACAATGGTACAGAACCTAAAACGGGTTCTTTCAAACGTCTTGGTGTTTTAAAAATGGATGTTGATGGTTTAGGTGAAATTTTTAAAAATTTCGTTCCTTATCCAAATTATATTAATGAAGAGAATAAAGGAGAGAAACGTCCGAATCTTAGTTTTTCTTATTACACTGCTTTAAGTCGAAATTTAGATTGGTTCTTTAAAGGCTATTTAAATACAATTTGGCAAAATGAAAAATTTGGGAAAGACGAAGAATGTCTGAAAAATTATTCTCAAATTATTTATTCCGGTGGTGATGATTTGTTTATTGTTGGACGTTGGGATGCGATAACAAGATTTGCGGAATTAATTAAAGATAAATTTAAAGCATTTACTGGAGCTGAACATCTTACGTCTATTCAACAAGTAACTATTTCTGGTGGCGTTTCTATTGTAACAGATAAGTTTCCGATTATGAAAGCTGCTGATTTTGCAAGTGAGGCAGAACATAAGGCTAAAGGGCATGATTTATCGGAACTTAGAACGCCATTAAAAATTGAAGATTTTATATATAGAAAAGATAGTTTTAACCTTTTCGGAAAGTCATTACACTGGGAAAGTGAGTATGTTTTAGTCCATGATTTAAAAGAAAAATTAGTAATAATTGTTGGTGATGGAAATGATAAAATACCTCGTAGTTTTTTAGGAAAAATACAAATGCACGCTACTAATGCTGCAAAATATCAAAAGGATAAATTAAAATATGATCGTGATTTAAAACGGAAAAAAGCGAATAAATTACGACCAAAAGATAAGGTATTAATTGCTCCTACACCTCGTTGGGTATGGACAGTTATTTATGATTTTTCGCAGATGGCTAATAGTTTAAAACGTAATGTTAGATTATCTAAACAAGTTACGAATATACAAGATGAAGTTCAGACAAGTAGTAAAGAGTTTATTCAAAAACTTTCTAAAAGTATATTTACCAACTCTTGGGTTAATCAGAAAGAGGTGAAAAGTAAATATTTGTTTTTAGAGCTTTTAGGAATTGCTGCTCGATGGGCAGAATTAGAAATTAGAAGTAATCGAAAAAATAA
>JBGCFH010000217.1:0-3759 GCA_045106825.1 Saprospiraceae bacterium
AATTGTCAAACAACCAAAAAAATAATTTTGTTAATGAAAAATCTGCGTGAATCTGCGAAATCTGCGTGAGATGATTGTTTTGCAAGGCAAAACGTAATATTTTCATTTTTAAGTTTAATATCAGCGAAACATGAATTTATAAGAATACTTCTTACAAGTGTATAGGAGTGAAATCAACGAAATATGAATATTTATTCAAAAAGCAGAAAAAAGATGAATATATTCGATAAAATCTCACGTTAAGAAACTGGGACTTCGTAGTTAATTTAAAAAAATCTGGGTAGGTTATTTTTCCTGTTCTCTACAAAAAAATTAAAATGTTTGACACAATAATAATCGGTGCTGGACCAATCGGTTTAGCGTGTGGAATTGAAGCAAAAAAACGAGGTTTATCGTATTTGATTATTGAAAAAGGTTGTTTGGTGAATTCGATTTTTAATTATCCAGCGAATATGAGATTTTTCTCTACTTCGGACAAAATCGAAATTGGTAATATTCCATTTGTATCTATTAATAATAAGCCGACACGAGAAGAGGCTTTAGAGTATTATCGTCGAGTAAAAAACTATTGGAAATTGGATGTAAATCTTTATGAAGAAGTTACTGATGTCAAAACCGAAAACGACTTATTTCATATTACAACATCAAAAAGAAAGTACGAATCCAAAACGGTTGTCATTGCGACAGGCTTTTATGATGTTCCAAATAGTTTAGGAGTTGAGGGCGAATATTTGACGAAAGTCAAGTATTATTACGATAATCCTCATCGCTATATTGATCAAAATGTAGTAGTTGTAGGAGCGGCAAACTCGGCTTGTGATGCTGCCTTAGAATGTTGGCGAAAAGGTGCGAATGTCACAATGGTTATTAGAAAATCAACCATTAATCGACGAGTAAAATATTGGATAAAACCCGATATTGAAAATCGAATTAAGGAAGGTTCGATCAAGGCTTATTTTGAATCAACGGTCGAAAAAATTACTGAAAATCAAGTTGTTATTAAAACACAAGAAGAAAGTGTTACGATTGAGAATGATTTTGTTTTGGCTTTAATTGGTTATCATCCAAATTTTGATTGGCTATCTAAGATTGGTTTAGAATTTTCGGAAGATTCGATGCGAATCCCTTGCTATGACGAACATAGTTACGAAACGAATGTACCGAATATTTTTATTGCAGGCGTTGTTTGTGGAGGACGAATTACGAATCGTTGGTTTATTGAAAATGCAAGATTTCATGCTGAAAGAGCGGTAAATGAAATAGAGAAAAAACTATTGAAATAATGAATTTTAGCCTTCCTAAATCCTTCTTTTGAGAGATTTAGGAAGCTAAAAAATTATCCTCGCATGAGTTCTTCATAAAAAGGTTTCATTACCTTTTTAGGTGTTCTATCGACTTTAAAAATTCCCCAATGTTTTTCGGGTTCAAGTACATCAGAAGAACCTTTCCATGGTTCATCAAATGCCTCGAAAACAAATGTAATAATACCAGCTTTCTCTGTCCATTTAACCAAATTTCGATAATAAATCGCTTGTAAATCTTCGTTTACATTGCTCGGATTAATTCCTCTACCATTTGAATTAGTTGCCCAGCCTGCTTCTGTTATCATAACAGGTGTATCAGGATATTTGTCAGCAACACCAAAGTAGTTTTGCTTCGTATATTCTAAAGCTTCATGAATATGTTTGTATTCCCAAACTGGATACGTATGAATTGATATAAAGTCAAGTTCCTTCACTAAAGGAGCTAATTTTGTATGCCAAGGCACATAGTTTTCACAAAAAGTAACTGGTTGTGTCGTTTCTTTTTTGACCATACGAACGTATTCAATCACTTTTTCAACAGGTACAAGGTGATCTGTCCAATCAACGGTTGCTTCATTTCCGACAGAAAGACAGAAAGCAATATCAGGATATTGATTCGCCATTTTTATCAGTTTCTTAATTTCGTTGAGATTATGTATTTTATTATGGTCTAACTCTTCTTCAGAATAAACACCGCCCCAAGGACAACCAGGGTTACTGATTTCGGCAATAATATAAGCACTCAACATCACTTGAAAGTCTAATTTTTCATTCTTAATAACTTCCAAAACAGTTGTTGCATGAGGACTACAATCGTATAGACGTAAGTATTTCCAACGTCCGTGCAAGATTAATAAATCTTCTTTTATTTGCTCATAAGTAGGATAGGTTTCAGAGCCTGGATCTTGACCTTCTCTATATCCGGAGTAACAAATGGCAGCGTTATATTTAATATTTATACTTTCGTAACGATTCATAGTTTATATATAAATGATTAAAATGTGTGTTTTCATACATCAAATGATTTATGAAAATCAAATTTTTGTAACGATTTTTTTAAAGTTCACAAAATTTAGAATTTCCATCTTTATCCCAAATTCCCCAATAAGCTCCAACATCACCTTCTGGGCCAACTTTCCATGCTTCATCAAAACTTGCAAAATACATCACATCAATATCATCTTCTTTGCTCCATCGTTGTGTATTGATAAAATATTTCATAGCGTTTTCGGTAGAAGGTTCAGAGGCTTCGAAATTTGTACCTTGACTTGGCCAACCTGTTTCGCTAACAATTACTTTTTTGCCCTTACCAGCTTTTTTAGCAATATCATACATAGTTTTCATATACATCAACGAATAGTCGATATGACAACCTTCCCAAAAAGGATAACAATTTGCATAAATCACATCGCAAGCTTCAGTAATAGCCGGACGATTTCTAAACTCATAATAAGCATCAACATAGCCAACTTCTGCGTTTGGAATTTCTTTTTTTACACGGTTGATATAATCTAACAATTCCTCTTCCGTCAATTCTTTACGATACAAAACCTCGTTTCCGACAGCAACTAAGTCCGCATTTCCTGCTTTTGATACTTTAATAAGATTAGCGATTTCTTTTTCATTTAGTTCCAAATCATCACTTAACCAAGCACCGACCATTACTTTTAAACCATATTCTTTAGCAATTGCTGGAATCAATTCATTACCGTCTGTACAAGAAAAAGTACGAACCCATTTTGTATAAGGTTTAATAACTTCGATACGCTTTCTGATTTGTGCTTCGCTAAGTATATCGCCTGGTTTTTGTCCTTCTTCATAGGAACTAAAACAAATCCCTTGCATTCCATTTTGTAAATATTTACCAAATAATGTGGATAAACCTTCTTTTGAAAGCTCAGAAGTATTGACTCCTGAAAGTGATAGGATGTTTTCCTTTCTGTATGACATCGTTTTGTTATTTTGTTTAAATTTTGTCGGTATATTTTGCCCGAGATATTTTTTGTTTATTAATTGAATTTTTTTAATCTAACAATCAACTTATGACTTTGTTATTTTAAGTTAGACGATTTTGGTCACAAAATTGGACAGACAAATTTGAAAATTTTGAAAATGAGAAAAATAAATGTATCACAAATTGGTTTAAGTATTGAGATAAAAATAACTATACATTCTTGACTTGCCTTTTTTATCAATAATTTCGTTGATCCCGAGGACTCGGGACGTCGAAGCAAAGGCTTCGACTCCGTTTTTCGCCTTATTCTTGACAAAAAATCCTGCGTCAAAGAACGTACATTTATTTATATTTCAATACTAAGTACACTGTAAAATAAATTTATCAACATTTTTGCTTTTTCTTTTCGGCGATAGCTTCATCAGAAAAAGTTTTCCATAGCTATGGCTATGCAAAATTTTTCTTCTTCGCTTTCACCAAAAATAAAGCCACTAAAACGTC
>JBGCFH010000218.1:0-61828 GCA_045106825.1 Saprospiraceae bacterium
CGAATTATTTGAATTCGTTTTTTGTGTTGATGTGTTGATGTGTTGATGTTATACCAACGTCAGCACATCAACACGTCAACACAAAAAACAATCTTGATAGATTTCAAATTTTTATTATTTCACTGGATTTTTCAAAGAACCTTAAAAATAAATCCATATTCTATTCAAAACATTGGAATAATGGAACAAATATCAATCGATTTTACAACTTTACAGCAATATTTAACAATTAAAAATGAAAAGGGAAAACGTTATATTTTCTGTACGATTCGCCATAAGTATTTGGTTATTACACCAGAAGAAATTGTGCGTCAATTGTTGTTATTATATTTGATAAAAATCAAGTTATATCCTAAAAATAGAATTGCAGTAGAAAAACAATTGACTATCAATGGTCGTAAAAAAAGGTTTGATATTTTGGTATTAAATAAAGAAGTCGAGCCAGAAATTTTGATAGAATGCAAAGCTCCGAATGTACCGATTACACAAGCGGTATTCAATCAAATAGCTCAATATAATATGTCATTAAATAGCGATTTATTGATTGTTTCTAATGGAAAGTCAACATATTGTTGTCATGTAGACAGAAAAAATCAGCAATTTGAATTTTTATCAGTGATTCCTGTTTTCGAAAAAAATAATTGATTTTGTAGCAAAAGTCATTTTTTATGGCTAACTTAATTTTGGTTAAACATACCGAGAGATGTTAAACGTGCGTTAATTAGCAACATTTAGAAAAAATTATTGTTTGAAAATATAATTAAAGAAACTTGATAAATTCTGAATGAGACAAGTCATCAGGTGAGTTCTTGTCTGAAAATCAACATTTTACATAACAATTCAAAAGTTAGAACAACTCACCTGATGACTTTATGTAAGAATTTATTTTTTGTGTGATTGGGTTTTAATGTGGACGGCTTGAAGCTATTTAGCGGATAGCCGTTTTTTTGTTTAAAATCTCACCCAAGTTTTAGAAACAAATTCTAATGAAAATCCAGCAAAACCTGTCATTTCAATTGTATTAGCATCTTTCATTCGTAATGTTGCTTTGATAATTTCGCCTGTAAATGGGTTGTAGAAAAAACCGTTTTCCCAATTACCAGAAGTTGGATTGTACTTAAAATCGTACAAACAAATCATTTGCATTAATGGCTGATTCCGTTTTGATTTTTCGTTGTTATTAATATCTAATTTAGGCAAATCGTTATCATCATTGAGTTCTGATAACCAAATAATTCGTCCTTCAAAAACATCCTTATTTTTGCTTATCGCAATAGCTGCTTGATTATTCAATACAGACCAGTTTCCAATAATTGAATCAGATGTACTTATATTTGTTTTTTGTCCATAAAGTGTACAAGTAATGACCGAAAAAGTCAAGAATAATAAATATTTCATGTATAGTTGTTTTGATGTTGCCTGCCCCGAAACCTCGGCGGTTGTTGCTTAGAATGCAATTACGGAAAGTTTTGAATAGAGTTTGTTTTAGAATTGTCTTTTTTAAAAAAATAACGTTTTAACTTGCGGAATAAATAAAATCACAATCGTGTAATCTAAAAAATCACAACTCATAATAGAATGAAAGAAGCCTATATTTTTGATGCTGTACGGACGCCTCGTGGGAAAGGAAAGCGAAATGGTTCATTACATGAAGTCAAACCGATTGATTTACTAAAAACGCTCTTTGATGCTCTAAAAGAACGTTTAAATCTGGACACTTCACAAGTAGAAGATGTTATTTTGGGTTGCGTCACACCGATTCATGAGCAAGGTGGAAACATCGCTAAAACAGCAGCATATTACTCTGGTTGGGGACAAGATGTAGCCGGTATGCAAATCAATCGTTTTTGTGCTTCAGGCTTAGAAGCTGTGAATTTGGCAGCGATGAAAGTGCGTTCTGGTTGGGAAGATATGATTGTCGCAGGTGGAATCGAAAGTATGAGTCGGATTCAAATGGGAACTGATGGTGGTGCGATGATGTATGATCCGATTGTAAGTACACAAATCAATTATATTCCACAAGGTGTTGCAGCCGATTTGATAGCAACAAAAGAAGGGTTCACGAGAGAACATTTGGACGAATATGCTTTTCGGTCACAACAACGTGCTGCTTTAGCGATTGAAAATGGTTATTTCCAAAAATCTATCATTCCAGTTACGGATAATAATGGTTTATTGATTTTGGATTATGATGAGTTTGCACGACCAACGACTACGCTTGAAGGATTGGCGAGTTTAAAACCTGTTTTTCAAGCCATTGGCGAAATGGGATTTGATGAAGTCGCTTTGAATCGTTATCCGATGGTGGAACAAATATTTCATCGTCATACAGCTGGAAATTCTTCTGGACTCGTTGATGGTGCAGCGTTAGTTTTGATTGGAAGTTTGGATAAAGGTAAAGCGTTGGGACTGAAACCGAGGGCAAAAATAATTTCAGCAGCGGTTTCGGGGGCAGAACCAACGGTTATGCTCGAAGGCCCAACACCTGCTACTCACAAAGCATTGGCGAAAGCTAAAATGGATAAAAAAGATATTGACCTTTGGGAAATGAATGAAGCATTTGCCGCTCCAGTTTTGAAATTTCAACAAGATTTTGGAATCGCTAATGAAGTCTTAAATGTCAATGGTGGAGCGATTGCATTAGGTCATCCGCTTGGTGCAACTGGTGCAATTTTATTGGGAACAATGTTAGATGAATTAGAACGTCAAGAAAAATCAACAGGTTTGATTACACTTTGTGTTGGTGGTGGAATGGGCGTTTCTACAATTATCGAACGAGTTTGAATTAGTCAATCATCGTGAGTCAGCTATTTTTAGGACGGGACAATCTATATAAAAGAAAAGGGAATTTGCCAAATGACAAATTCCCTTTTTAATTTTTTAAAACCAATAGTTATCTTAAATAATAATGGTAGTTATCAATATAGATGCTAATAAGCCTATTAGTAATAGCCAAAAATTTCTGTCCTTATAAAAATTTTCCTTACGCTCTAAAAGAACATAAGATAAATGTGAGGCAAAAACAACATTAACAAAACCTAAAGCAAACATCTATGAATATATTTTGATGGTGTGTATTTTATTTTAACTAATTTATCAACCAGTTACATAATATTAGATGTGAATGTTTGCATTATCGTTGCATCAAGATGTTATTTGATGTATTAAATCGAAATATTTTTTATTGTATAATATGTTATAGGAGACACTAATTCTCACAAATTACACGAATTGTTTTTTAATTATAATTAACAAAAGTTGATAATTAGCTTTTCATTATAAAATACGTCAAAGGAGTTTAAGGAAATAATGGTTTGACCGTAATTCTAATATAATTTTCCTCTTTTCACCAAATAAGGCATCAGAATTTGTTTAAATCCTTTATTAATATCTGCTTCTACAAAGTCAATTTTATGTTGTAAACACCTCATTTTCAAGTCATTCTTGAAAGCCGACATTTTTTCGACATAATAATCCTTGACCTGATTTGATTGTAGACGAACTTTTTCACCAGTTTCCATATCAATGAATAAATATGGGCGATTTTCAAAATTAAAATCAATCTCTTTTGCGGTATCAACCGTATGAAAAAGAATAACTTCGTGCTTATTATATTTTAAATGTTGTAGTGCTGCAAAAATATCATCTAAATTATCTGCTTGTTCGATCATATCACTAAAAATCACTACCAACGAACGACGGTGAATGCTTTCTGCAATTTCGTGTAGTGCTTTCGCAGCATTTGTTTTTTTATCTTCACGAGGTTTTGCAAGTAATTTATCCAAATGTGATAATAAAAAACGATAATGCTTTGTACTCGCTTTTGCTCTTGTATGTTCAATTACGTTATCATCAAAAATCGTCAAACCATAAGCATCTCGTTGACGCATTAATAAATTCATTAATGCAGCAGCCGATAATGCCGAAAAGTTAAGTTTATTCATTACATCTGGCGAATGCTTTTTAGCTAACGGAAAATACATCGAAGAAGAAGCATCAATCACGATTTGACAACGCAAATTTGTTTCTTCTTCAAATCGTTTGACAAACATTTTATCGCTTCGAGCATACACTTTCCAGTCGATATTTTTGGTTGATTCGCCTTGATTATACAAACGATGTTCTGCAAACTCCACAGAAAAACCATGAAAAGGACTTTTATGTAAACCGATAATAAAGCCTTCTACAACTTGTCGTGCAAACAATTCTAAGTTTCCTAAATTTCGTACATCGTAATTTTCTAATAAACTCATTTTTTAGTTTTAGTAGTTTCAGTAGTTATGTAGTTTCAGTAGTTATATAGCTGTGGTTCGTAAAACTACTTAAACTAAGAACTACAAAACTACTTAAACTACTTAAACAACAAAACCCTTAGCACAAATATTGTACTAAGGGCTTTGTTAAATATTTTATAAAATCAATGAATTAGCTTATGCAACGAATGCTTCTGCTAACATTGCTTCATAATTTGCTTTTGTCGTTCCACCAACTTTTTTGGCAACAACTTCACCATTTTTTATTACAATTACCGTTGGAATAGAACGTATTTTATACTTGAATGATAAATTTGGGTTGTTATCCACATCTACTTTTCCAACAACGACATCATTACGTTCTTGTGAAATTTGTTCGATAATTGGTCCAATCATTTTACAAGGGCCACACCATTCTGCCCAAAAATCAATTAATATTGGTTTGTTAGTTGCAATGATTTCTTCAAAGTTTACATCTGTTATTGTTAATGCCATTTTTTTTTATTTAAGAGTTATTAATAATTTTGTTTCAATCTCCTTTTCAAATATACTTTTTTGCATCAAAACGATATTGTAACAGTCGCTTATCGCTAATAGTTGCAAAAATAAACATTTCAGTTTAAATCTTATTGATTGCAGCAAGAGTTTGTCGTTATTAAGACCGAGAACTGAAAACTATAACTTTTGTGTAACTAAAAATTTGGTATCTTTAACCTACGAAAATCATAAATCTATGAGAAAAACATTACAATTTAAACCCTTCTTTAATCCGTTCTTTTCAAGGATTAAATTAAAGAAACGCTCAATCAAGACGTTGTTGCTTATCATATTTACAATACTGACTTTTTCTTCTTTAAGTGCTCAAGATTTACATTTCTCACAATTTTACAATTCACCACAAAATATTAATCCTGCACTAACAGGTGTTTTTCATCAAGATATGCGATTCATAGCAAATCTACGAAGTCAATGGGCTTCTGTTCCTGTTGCTTATCGAACCTCTTCGTTGGCTTATGATCAAAAAATATTAAATGATGGCAGATTAGAAAATGATATTTTTGGTGCTGGTATTTTTCTAAATTATGACATCGCTGGAGATGCAAAAATGCAAACAACACAATTTGGTGGGAATATCGCTTATACTCGACAACTTTCAAAAATGCACTTTCTCTCTGGAGGTTTTCGAGTTTTGATGGCACAACGCAGATTCGATATTACAGCATTGACTTTTGATAATCAATTCGTTGATGGAACATTTATTCCGACGGCAAATACTGGTGAAGATTTTTCTAATTTTAATTATAGTTATGTGGATTTTGGAGCAGGAATCAATTGGCTATTTCAGATTTCTAAACGAATGAAATTTCATTTTGGAGTTTCTGCCTTACATTTAAATCAACCGAAAGCAACGTTCTTTGAGGATAATGACTTTCGTCAAAATAGACGTTGGAATTTGCATTTAGACGCAACTATACAATTAGCAGATAAAATAGATTTAATGCCAGCTGCGATTTTTTCGATGCAAGAAGCTCAACAAAAACGGCTATTTGGTTCTGCCATTCGTTATCATTTAAATCAACGTTTTGCTCGTGAGAAGTCTCTGATTGTCGGAACTTGGTATCGTATGAATGATGCGGCAATTACTTCGTTTGGCCTCAGTTATCCGACTTGGGACGCTACAATAAGTTATGATTTCAATACTTCGGATTTTAATAATGCAACGAATGGAAATGGTGGCGTTGAGTTTTCATTTATTTATACGGTTACGACTGTGAAACCAATGAAAGATAGAAAATCTTGTCCAATATTTTAATAAAATGATTCAATCATTAGAACTATGGTATTAAATAAAAAACAGATATTTGTTTCATTATTTAAGTTAGACTTTATTCTAAAATAGTTTAGTAATGAATGGAAATTAAGATTTTATTGCTAATCAAGGCGACAAAAACGGAGTGTAGCCTTAGCTACATGAGTATTTTGTTAACGAAGAGTAGCGATAAAAGATAATTTAGCTTCATACGAAATTATTTAGAATAAAGTCTATTATATATAATCTCTATATTGATTTTTATTCATCAAAAAAATTAAATCAACTGTTATGATTCAATCACGAAAAAAAATATTAACAATAGTTATTTTATTAAGTGTTATCGTTTCGTCTTGCGTATCTAAAAAACAACTTTCTCAGATACAATCAAATCATGAAAAAGAAATGGCTGTTGCCAATGAACAACTCGGGAAATGTGGTGCAGAGTTAAGTAAATACATGGAACAATCGGCAACATTCAAAAGTCAAAATGAAAAGCTAAATGTAGAAATCAAAGGTTTAGAAAAAGTGGTTTCATTGAAACAAGAACAAATCGAAGATTTGAAAAAACAAAGAGAACAACAAGTCACTCAAGTTGGTGATTTGACGGTTTTGTCACAATCGGCAAGTAATAATATCAAGGAAACGTTACAACAATTAGAAAAGAAAGATAAGTACATTCAACTCGTTCAAGCTGCTCGTACCAAAGCAGATTCTATTAATTTGGCTTTAGCTGTAAATTTAAAATCCGTTTTAGAAAACGGTGTTGATGATGAAGACATAGAAGTGAAAGTCGATAAAACGGTTGTTTTTATTAATATTTCTGATAAAATGCTGTTTCAAAGTGGAAGTTCTTTATTGACTCCAAAAGCTTATAAAGTATTAGAAAAAATTTCTAAAATCATCCAAAGTCGTCCCGAATTAGAAGTAATGGTAGAAGGTTATACGGACAATGATCCGATTAGTAATAGTTGTATTGCCGATAACTGGGATTTGAGTGTAAAACGCTCAACAAGTGTTGTGCGTACTTTACAAAAAAATTATCAAATCAATCCAAATCGTTTAATCGCAGCAGGTCGAGGCGAATATAATGCTTTGGCAAGTAACGATACTTCGGCAGGAAAAGCAATGAATCGTAGAACTCGTATTATTTTGTTACCAAAATTAGGTGAGTTTTATGATTTATTGAATCCAAATAACGTGACTATTGATTAAGAGAGTCAAAAAATAGACTATAAAAGGTATTGTGTTATCATCCATTAGTGAGCGGTACAATTTTTGAATAAAATCTTGCCGCTCACTAATGAAATCAATAAATCAATAATTAGCCTTTTGTTTTTAGTTAGAATTATAATACGTTAGTTAAATTTATAAAACTTTAAGCGTTACATTTAATGAATAAGGGCTTTCTCATAAAAACTTTTAATGTATGAAATTTATATTTTTTGAACCACAAAAGAATCAATAGGCACAAAAGATATTCACAAAAGTTATATTTATTAATTCTTTTATGAATACCTTTTGTGCCTATTATGCCTTTTGTGGTTCAAATTATTTCTATGAGAAAGCCCTTTTTAATGAATAATAACTATGATAGATCTTGCACAATACCAATACATTGTTGAAAAAGCAATTACTCGTTTAGGGCTGAATCCTACCAAATGCTTAATAACACAAACACATTGGCAACTCAAAAAAGATAATATTAAATTGAATATTATTTTCTTTGAGCAACAAGGACAACATTACTTCAAATCGGAAGCTTTAATTACGAATATTCCTGATGATGCAAATACAGAATTTTATATAAAATTATTAGAGTACAATCACGAGTTTAATGGCTTGGCTTTTTATATCAATGATGGAAAAGTGTATCTAAAATCAGTTCGAGAAGTTGCTGGAATGGATGCAAATGAAGCGTTTTCAATGATTACAAAAGTTGGAAATCATGCAGATAAGTTTGATGAAGCCTTTAGTAATTGATTTACGAAGTCAAGTGACAGCATTTTTTTTTTAAATTTCTTTTTAAAATTCGATTTTAACATTTTAAACAGTCCTAATTAAAAAACATCTAATTCATTCATTATCAAATAATTAACTCCCACTTTACTCTTTGGTTAAAATAATTTAACATCACCTACGAAAAATTTCGTAATATAAATTTTGGTATTACGAATTATTTCGTACATCTTTGTATTACGAAATAATTCGTAGTGTAATGATTGTAGTTAATTCCATGGAAACTACTTTGGGCAAAAAATAATCAACTAAAAATTAAATAAATTGAGTTAAACGTGTCTTGTGCTGGATTTCGGTTCAGCACAATTTTAAAATTGTAAGACATACAAGTTTTATAATCAGTCAGTTACAAACTAAAAAAACATGAAGCCAACAGATTCAGAATTAACGATTTTACAAGTGCTTTGGCAAAATCAACCTTGCACGGTTCGGTTTATCAATGAGCAATTGAATGCTCAACGAGAGGCTGGAAGTAAAATAATCGGCTATACGACAACATTAAAAATGATGCAATTGATGACGGAAAAAGGAATACTTGACCGCAAAATAGAAGGTCGAAAACATACTTATACGGCTGTTATTCAACAATCAGAAACACAATCCGTCTTGTTAGATGATTTTCTACAATCAACATTTGGAGGTTCTGCAATGAAGTTGGTAATGCAAGCATTAGGCAATCACGAAACATCAAAGGAAGAATTGGACAAAATCAAGGATTTAATTAATAAAATCGAAGGAGGCGAATCATGAATTTTGCAACATTTTTTTCAGAAGAAATCATGCATGCTTTAGGTTGGTCATTGATTCATTCGCTTTGGCAAGGTGCAATTATTGCATTATTGTTAGCCGTTTTCTTATTGTTTTTTCGCAAATCGAGTTCAAAATTTCGGTATCGGTTATCGGTTAGTAGTTTGTTTTTAGCCTTTGGTTTATTTGTTGGTACTTTTCTATTTTTCTATTTGAATGCTGGTTCGCAAGAAGTCGAAACAATGCTCACTGATAATGAAGAAATCATTGAAGTTATCATCGAAACTACAAATGCTACAACGGCAGAAACTACTAATTTTTTGGCAGTTTATACAGATTATTTCAATACACATTTGCCGTTTATTGTAACGCTTTGGCTAATGGGAATGGTTGTATTTACGCTTCGTTTTTTGGGCGGTTTGGCTTATACACAACGCTTGAAACATAGTCAACATTCGCCAATGGATTTTGAATGGGAAGAAGTGATGAACGAGATTGTGACACGATTTAAAATTACACAAAATATTCAATTAGTTGAGTCAAAGTTGGTTAGTGTTCCGATGGTAATTGGTTATCTAAAACCAATGATATTATTGCCAATTGGTGTGATTAATCACTTGTCAATCAGCGAAGTAGAAGCTGTTTTGGCACATGAATTAGCACATATTAAGCGCTATGATTATTTGGTTAATATCATTCAATCTATCATTGAAACTTTATTGTTTTTTCATCCTGCGATTTGGTGGATTTCGGGAGAGATTCGTCGAGAGCGAGAGAATTGTTGTGATGATTTAGCCTTAGAAATTGTCGATAGTTTGACATTTGCGAAAGCCTTAGCATCATTAGAACAGTTTCGTTTAAATTCTATTTATCAACGTAAACCACAGTTTAGCATGGCAGCAATAACAAATAAAAATCAGCTATTAAATCGAGTACAACGTATATTAAAGCAACCTCAAAAAAGTCAACATAATTTTAGAGGCTTTTTTGCTGCTTTAATTTTGATTATTTCTTTTGTAGGAACTTCCTTAGATGCTCAAAAAGTCGAATTGATTGAACCTAAAAGTGAGGTTAATTCACCAATTATTGAGCAAATTGATATTGAAACTACACAAATTTCAACAGCAGAAATATTTCCTGAAGCTCTTGAAAATACGGAATTACCTAAATTGGTAGAACCAACTTTCTCAACTATTGAAACATCAACTTTGCCGAATAATTTTGAGGTTGATGAAATGGTAGTTATTGTTTCTCCAACTTCCAAAGAAATGAATTGGTTACCTCGTAAAAATATCATTAAAGTACCAAATGCTAATATTAAATCTAATTCTATTATTAAAATAAAAACAACTAAAACAAGCATTTTAGATAATATTGTTAGTATTACTATCCGAAAAGATACATCAATTACAAGCGAAATCAAGGAAATTACAATTGTTCGTAGTGTAAAAGACAAAAATGGAAAAGATACCGAATTAACAATCGAAATTAAGTCTATCGATGGAATCAAAACGGTAACAACTTACGAGAATGGTCGGAAATTAAGTAAAAACGAACAGCAACATTATCAATCTTATATTGACGAAAGTCAAGCTATTGCAAGTGAAGAAAGAGTCCGCTTTTCGGGCAATAGAGATGCTCATATTAGATTGCGAAAATCGGAGCATGAAGAAATGAGAAAGCATAAAATGGAAATGGTCGAACTTCGTAAACAATTAGCAAAGGAAAAGGCTAACATGAATCGAGAAATCGCCAAAGAAAATGCTACATTATCAAGAGAACAGGCTCAAATGCGAAGAGAATATGCAGAAGAAATGGCAGCATTGGCTCGTGAACAAGCTGTAATCGAACGAGAACTGGCTGCACATAGTAGAGAATTAGCAGCAGAATATCGGAAAGAACTCAAAGTGTTGAAAGCAGAAGAAATGGTCATTGCACAAGAGTTGACTCAACAACAAATGGAGTTGAAACGTGAAATGGCGGAACAAGCATTAGAAATCGCAAAGGTTCAAAAGGACAATATCTGGATTGATAAATTCAAAAAGGAATTAATCAAAGATGGCTTTTTGGAGAAAGGAATGACAAGTTTCAAAGTAAAAATGGACGATAAAGGTATCAAAGTAAATGGCAAAAAAATGACAGCTGTACAAGAGAAAAAATATATTGATTTGTATAAATCATTAACAGGAAATGAATGGAACAAAGGCAATGCTATTCATATTCGTGTACGTGATGAGGATTTTTAAAACCAGTCAATAACCTAAAATACTCATCAGTTGACTTAAAATCAACTGATGAGTAAATAAAAATGGTTCATTGACAATTTTTGCCAAAAGCAAAAATTATTGTTTTACGTAGCGGCTGTCTTTAGCTGCTATAAACAATTTCAAACAACCATAAAAATTATTACTAAACTAATAACTAAAACGATATGAAAAATTTATTTTTAATCGCAGTATTTGCAATGATTAGCACGTTGGCTTATAGCCAAAAAGATGTTCGAGTAGAAAAAGAAATCGAAAATGGACAGGAAACAACTCGTGTTTGGATTGATGGAAAAGAGGTAAAAGAAGGTTCTGCTGAATATAAAAAATACGCAAAAGATGAAATTACGACTGACGGAAACGTTAAAATCAAAAAACGTAAAGGTAAAAAAGACGATGAAGAGAAAGTCATTATCATTAAAAAGGAAATGAAAAATGATGTGATGATTATCAGCGATGATGAAGAGATGGATATCAATGTCGATGTGAAAGAAGATGGCGATAATCATAAAGTTATTATCAAAAAGAAAGGTAAAGATGGAAAAGAAGAAATCAAAGAAATCATCTTGAAAACCGATGATGATGTAAGGGTTATCGAGTTAGATGGAGAAAACGATGGCAAGAAAAAGAAAATGTTTATTCAAATCGAAGAAGATGTGAACGTTACTTCGGGTGATGATGTCGAAGTAGATGTTGATGTAAAAACAACGACTGAAGGCAAAAAGAAAGTTATTATCAAAAAGAAAACTAAAGACGGAAAAGAAGAAATTGAGGAAATTATTATTGATGATAATGGTGAAGAGACAATCATTGATGGCGATACTAAAGTAATTATCAAAACGAAAAAAGGGATGGATTTAGACCTTGATGGTATTGATCCAGAAGATATTGAAACCGTTAATGTGATTAAAGAAGATGGTGTCAAAAAAGTTACTATCAAAACAAAAGATGGAAAAACGATTGTGAAAGAACTGGAAGGCGACAATGTTAAAGTCATCAAAAAACGTATCAAAACAGAAAAAACAGAGGCTTTCGATTTTGATTTAGATGGCTTAAATCCAGAAGATATTGAAACGATTGATGTTGATAAAACAAAAGATGGGAAAACGGTTACCATCAAAATGAAAGATGGGAAAACGATTGTGAAGAAAGTTAATGAGGATAAGAAATAGTTTTTGGCAAATATTTTATAAAAATGAGCAATTGAGTTTTCGATTGCTCATTTTTTTGTTTGAATTCACCATTTTCGATTCCTTAAAAAAAACGCCTATATTTGAATAAAACATTATAAAAATGGGTGAAATAATAGCGGAAATAATCGGATATATTTTTGTGAAAGTTATCTTTCAAGGTATCATTTTAGGAATTTTACGAGTAATTCGAGGAATCGGAATTATAATTATCAAAATAATAACTTTTAATAAAGAATCATTCAGCGAAATTAGTCAAACTTATAAAGGTTCTCTTATTCCCTATTTAGTTGGATTGAGTTTGACTATTGTAATGATTTATTTATTAATTTAGTTGGGTTCTCTGAAAAAATTTGTAGTTTTCGATGAAAATTGCAAAAAATGAAATCTGTTACGATGATATTAGGCATTCAATAATCCATTGATTATCAATCAAATACACAACATCATCGTTGAAAAGTTTTTATTATTTTGAATTTTGAACATTTCTATAAGAAAAATTCAAAGAACCTTTAGTTCATTAGTTTTATTGACACACTTTATTTAGTTTCTAAGTTCTAAACATACTCCGAAAATCTGCGTGAGTAATTTTTGATGCGTTTGCCCTTGTCATTTGAAATGCCTTTCTGTTTTTATCAAAAAATTTTTAATTCAATCTGTAACTTTTCCATCATCCGACATTATACAAGTGAAAAAACACAAACACGAACTGACATTCTAATTAATGTTCGAGCGTTCAAATGTTTAATTGTTACAATGTTATTGTGTTCATAACATTCAAACAATCGAATATTTAAACAATTAAACACTAATTATTCTACACAAAAACCGAAGAAATTTTAAGTATTCATTTTCAAGTATTGATTATTAATGCTATTTAAAGTCCTAATAATTAATACTTAACAATTAATAGTTAAAAAAAATGCTCGATTCGTGTTCTATTTAGATCAAGATAACTAAATTCGTATGTTGTCAGTAACCGCTAAAAGCATAACCGCTGTACGCATGGACGTATCAAATAGAACCATATCATCAGAAGCGATTCAATCGGAATGGCAAGAGATTCAGGCTGCTAAGTCGAATCCTGCTATGTTCAGACCGTTGTACAATCGTTATTTCGAGCCTATTTTTAGATTTATTTTAAGCCGTTGTGGCAATGAAAGTTTGGCAGGAGATATCTGCTCTCAAGTTTTTCTTAAAGCAATGCAAAAACTAAAAGGTTACGAATTTAAAGGCGTACCATTTTCGGCTTGGCTATATCGAATCGCCAGCAATGAAGTCGCACAACACTATCGCAATTCTAAAAAAATGCGTGTTGTAAGTGCAGAAGAAACACAGTTGGAAGATATTGTCGAAGAAATGGATTTTGATAATTTTGGTAAATATCGAGATGTTATGCTCGAAGTGTTGGAAGAACTAAAACCGATTGATTTGCAATTAATTGAAATGCGTTTTTTTGAAAAAAGACCATTTAAGGAAATTGCAGATATTTTGGAATTATCAGAAAGCAATGCCAAAGTGAAAACGTATCGAATTTTAGAACGTTTGAAAAAGAAAATTTTAAAAAGAAAATAGTTCACAATAGACCTGTCAGGTTTTCCCGAGGTTTCGGGATAAATTTCAACCTGACAGGTCTCAAGAACCTATATTTAAATGAAAAAACTTTACGATATACGCATTAATCCTGAAAAGCCTTCGAGTGAAGAAGTCGCTAAACACATGGATTTTGATGCTTTATTACAACAGTTTGAGGCTGAAGAGAAAGAACAGCCCAAAGTTGTGCAAATGCGGCGACGTCCGATTCGGCGTTGGGCTTTGGTGGCGGCTTCATTCGCTTTAGTCGTCATGGTAACTTTTGCGATTCAACAAACATTTTTTAAGTCAAACAATGTAGAACAAATCGCTCGACCGTTTATCAATCCGCCAATTAAAACAGTTCAAAAATCATTTGCAACCTTTGAGGTTGAGGCTCAAAAAGGTGGAGAGTTTGTCATGGAAGATGGAACAAAAATATTTGTTCCAAAAGATGCTTTTACGAATACTTCTGGGGCGATGATTATGGGAACAGTTATACTAAAATATCGCAAATATCAAGATATTGAAGAGATTTTCCTTTCGGGAATTCCGATGCAGTACGATAGTGCAAATGTGCGTTTTGATATGGCTTCGGTTGGTATGATGGAATTGGCTGGTGTTTATAAAAATGAGATTATTGAGATTCGACCAAATAAGTCTTTAACGGTAGAATTAGTGGCTCAAACGGATTTGGATAAAATTCAAGATTATAATGTTTATCAATTAGATACAATTGCTAAAAATTGGAAATATGTCGCTTTAGATGATCTAACGATTGACTTAGATAAAGCAACTTCAAAACGCATTGATGCCGCATTAGCGGAAAGCGAAATTGTTAAAAAAATAGCGTTAGCATATAGTGAATTAAAGGAACTGAAAGCAACGAAAACAAAGAAAAGTCAGCAAACAACAAACCTTTTACCACAAAAACCAACACCTCCAAAACGTCCAAATGGCGAAGACTTTGTTTTGGATTTTGATTTGTCGGCTTTCACAAATACTGAAGATGATGAATTTGGAGATAATTTTGAAGGAACAGACTCTTCGGAAGTCATCGAGCAAGCACCTTACAAAGGAGAAGATTTGACGAAATACGCAAATGTCATGTGGGAAGTTTCGGCTGACCAAAAAACGGCTTACGAAAAAGCAATTTCAAGTATTGTTTGGAGAACAGTCGAATTGTATAAAATTGATAATCAAAACTTTAGCTTAAAATTAAAAACTGGACAAACGAAAGTAGAATTAATGGTTTCGCCAGTTTTAAGTGGAAGAGAATTGGATAAAGCAGAAGCAAAATATCGAAAAGAATTAGAAACATATAATGCTTTAATCGCAGAATATCAACAAAATTCTGAACCTGAAACGAATGAAATTGATACAGAATATGATGCTAAAGTAAAATCATTAGAACAAGAAATCGCAACACTTCAACGAGCTTATAACAAAGCAAGAATCGCAATGATGCGAGAAATGGATTTGAACTTAAAAAATCAAACGATTGTGAATCGCTTCAATGTTTCAGAATTTGGAATCTGGAATTGTGATAAACCCGAACCTGCGAAAAAACGTACGGTAAGTGCTAATTTTCAAGATAAAAATGGAAGTGCAATTGATTATTATATGGTTTATGTTGCGGATAAAACGAATGGTCGAGTTCAACGTTTTTATACAAATCAAAAAACAAAAATCACTTACAATCCAAATGCAGAAAATGTATTGTGGTTGGTTTCTAAAAAAGGTAAAATTGCAGTTGCAAAAGCAACAGAGTTTACAAAAATTGGTAATGAAAACCAATTTACGTTTACATTAAATAAATTATCACAACAAGTTGATAGTAAGGAAGATGTGAAACAAATTTTAGGTTTATAACATAACGTTTAAGTATATTCTAAGCACACAAAACGACTTTGTTTTGTGTGTTTTTTTTGTTTCCACAGGTACAACCTGTGGTTATTCACATTGAACTCTTATGGAGTTGTTTGACTTTATTTAAAGTTTCTAATGTATCTTTATGTTTCAATACTTTATCACCTTATACTTAAAGAAAGATGGAATATTACGCATACATAAAGTCGGTACATTTGATATTTGTAGTGAGTTGGTTTGTTGGTTTATTTTATATCGTTCGCTTGTTTATTTATCAAGTTGATAGCTATGAGAAACAAGAACCAGACAGAACGATTTTGACAACAGAATATAAGCGTATTCAAGGATTGTTATACAAAATCATCATGACTCCTGCGATGTATTTGACGATATTGTCTGCTTTAGGAATGATTTTATTAAATTATATTTACTTGGACGGAAGTTTATTAAAAGCTGGTTGGTTTCAAATAAAATTAGGTTTAGTTGTCGGTTTGATTATCTATCATTTTTATTGTGGCAAAATGATGAAAGAACTTCATCAAGATATTATAAAATGGACTTCTGGACAACTCCGAATGTGGAACGAAGTCGCTACTTTATTTTTAGTTTCTATTATTTTTGTTGTCTTTTTAAAAAATGCTTTTAACTGGATTTATGGTGTTCTGGGTTTAATTGCTTTTGGTATTTTATTAATGATGGCAGTAAAATTAGCAAAGCGACTTCGAGAGAAATAACATTGTCCAAAGTTCTAACTTCTGAAAAAATAGACTTGTTAATCTTCTAAAATCAACAACTTTCATCAGTTTTTTGATTAACGAATTACTAAATTTTAGTTCCGTTACCTATTAGAATTAAATTCAACCTGTAGTTTTTTAATTTTCAATTACTTCCGCCTTTCCAAAAACTTCCCAATCGCCATATTTTTTCGTATTCCATTTATGGTTAAAATGTTGAGTTCCATCATGTTCGGCTAATGAACGATGGTCAAAATTCCAAACCTGAAAACCGACTAAAGCATCAGCTTTTAGCAAACTCCATACATTTTGTAAAAGACTTTGACTTGATTTAATCGCTTCGATAACATGAGTTTCGATTCCGTCAGCAAATTCAGAAACCTTTGATTGAAAATGATTTCGCATCGAATTTTGCACATCTGAAATATCAATAACTCGTGGATGAAAATCTTTTAAAGCCGTATTTACTGCTTTTTGTACTTGTTGACCTAAAGCAACTCGACCTGCTTCTGCACCATCGTTGCTTACGTTATTTTCTTCCATCAACACACAAATCATACCTGCAATACCAGGTACATATTGCTCAAAATAAGGTACTTTTATTGGTTTCAATTCCGTTTTCCAAACACCAATATCTTTTGGAATATGTAAAATTCCATCACGATGAATTGAACCTCGAAGATTTCCATGGCTTCCTTTTGAAAAATTAAAAATCGCTTTTCCTGAAATAGTAAAATCAGGATTTATCGTAATAGCATCGCCATCGACACGAAAGAAAATATTCCACAAGTAAGGTTCTGTACTTCCCCAAGCAGACGATTGTCGATGTAGGGAAAGTGTATGTAAAGCGATTTGTAACTGGATTGGTTGAATTTTCACAGCAAATTTTTAGAAAAAAAATATTTAAACGCATATTAACATAAAACAATAAAACGAACAAGGCTTTTATCAAAAAGTTTGCAGGTTAGTTTAAACCTTTGCTTAATTTTACGATGATATTATTTGAATGTAACGACTCAGCATTTATAACATCGTGCGTTTAATCCCCGAGGTTTCGGGACGCAGCAGGTTAAAACCTGATTCTTTAGATGGTTCTTTGATGAGAAACACTCGAACAGGAGAAAATTTATCCTTAAAATCGGAGATTTATCTTTTTTGCCAACTTCTTGAACGGAGTAATATCTAAAGAATCGGATTTTAACCTGCTGCGTCCCGAAACCTCGGGGATTAAACGCAGAATTTCATAGATACTGAGTCGTTACATTTTACTTACTTCCGGATTATTCCTAAATAACAAAAGCCATCTCAATTCTTAGATTAAGATGGCTTTCTATACGAAAGATAACTATTAAACCCGAGTTGCGGATTCCTCCGAAAAAACTCGTAACTCGCAACTTGAATTATTTATAATTTTCAATTATTCTTGAGTAACAATACCTGATGCTAAAACAGAAACTTCATTATTCAAAACTTCAATAAAGCCACCTGTAATCATAATATTTTCGTTACCACCTTCTGCCTTCGTTACTTTTACAGTACCACTTGTTAAAGCAGAAACAATAGGTGCGTGACCTTTCAAAATCTCGAATCCACCAGCTATACCTGGTACATTGATTCCAGTGATTTCACCATTAAAATATTCCTTTTCAGGAGTTAATACAACTAATTTCATTTTTGTTGGTAATTGATGATTGGTGATTGGTGATTGGTAGAAGACGAATCACAAAAAACTAATCACTAAACAAAAGAATGGGAATTAGGAAAGAGTTCCCTAATTCCCATCTCTATATTTTAGAATCTACAAACTAACTATTTCTAATTTGTAATTGAAAATTCATAATTTAAATTAAGCCGTAGCTTCTGCTAACATTTTCTCACCTGCTGCGATAGCCTCCTCAATGTTACCTTTCAAGTTAAATGCTGATTCTGGATATTGGTCAACTTCACCATCCAAAATCATATTGAAACCACGAATTGTTTCTTCGATAGGTACTAATACACCTTCTAAACCTGTAAACTGCTCTGCTACGTGAAACGGTTGAGATAAGAAACGTTGTACTTTTCTCGCACGATTTACTGCCATTTTATCTTCGTCAGAAAGTTCTTCCATACCTAAGATAGCAATAATATCTTGTAACTCGTTGTAACGTTGTAAAATTTCCATTACACGTTGAGCTGTATCATAGTGAGCATCACCTAAAGTAGCACGGTTTAAGATACGTGAAGAAGAGTCTAAAGGATCTACCGCTGGATAAATACCTAAAGATGCCAATTTACGAGATAATACCGTTGTTGCATCTAAGTGAGCAAAAGTTGTCGCTGGAGCTGGATCCGTTAAATCATCCGCTGGTACATATACTGCTTGTACAGAAGTAATAGAACCACGTTTAGTTGATGTAATACGTTCCTGCATCAAACCCATTTCAGTGGCTAATGTAGGCTGATAACCTACCGCTGAAGGCATACGACCTAATAAGGCTGATACCTCAGAACCTGCTTGAGTAAAACGGAAGATATTGTCAATAAACATCAAGATGTCTTTTCCACCATTTGGGTCACTCATATCACCATCACGGAAATACTCTGCAATCGCCAAACCTGTCAAGGCAACTCTTGCACGAGCACCAGGAGGTTCGTTCATCTGACCGAAAACGAATGTTGCTTTAGATTCTGTTAAGTTGTCAATATTTACTTTTGACAAATCCCATCCACCTTCTTCCATTGAGTGCATAAAGCCTTCGCCGTAGTTGATGATACCTGCTTCTAACATCTCACGCATCAAATCGTTTCCTTCACGAGTACGTTCTCCAACACCTGCGAATACAGATAAACCTGCATATGCTTTTGCAATATTGTTGATTAACTCCTGAATCAATACTGTTTTTCCAACACCTGCACCACCGAACAATCCAATTTTACCACCTTTTAAGTAAGGGCAAATCAAATCAATTACTTTAATACCTGTATATAGCACTTCCTCTTCTGTAGATAATGTTTCGTAAGGAGGAGGCGTATTATGAATAGAAACTCGACCAATTGCTTTTGGTGCAGGCAATCCATCAATAGGTTGACCTACTACATTAAACAAACGACCTTTGATAGCATCACCGATAGGAACAGTAATCGGAGAACCCATGTCTTCTACTTTCATTCCACGAGTCAAACCATCGGTTGAGTCCATTGCGATTGCACGAACACTATCTTCTCCTAAGTGTTGTTGTGTTTCGAATACGAATGTTGTTCCATCTTCTTTTGTGATTTTTAAACCATTAAGAATTTTAGGCAACGTTGAACCCTCTTCTGAAAAGCTAACGTCCACAACAGGTCCGATTATCTGTTTGATGCGACCAATATTTGCCATAATATTTGACTTTTTATCGTTTTATAAACTGAAATCAATGAATTTATGTATTTCAATATGCTATTAATTCAATGACTATTGAAATTTTGCACAAAAATAAGTTAAAACTTATAATTAACAAAAGGATAATTTTTTTTCTTTTCAATTTAGATTAATCATTGAGTGACAGCAAATTAGGTTATTTTTCAACAACTGATTATCATGGTTTACAATACGATTGTTTTGCAATTTTTTATTCTGTAATCTTTGGGTATTTACAAATTATCTGTTTAGAAAACATTCTAAATATTTATGAAAAAATTTTTCAAGTCAGTCAATTCTTCGGTAATAATGGTACTCTACAATGCTTATTTTGAATAAAAAATTCCATTTTAATTTTATATATGATTACTTTTGATATAATAAATGATAATTTAAATCCGTAGTATTTCAATACATTATTCGTTAATAATCAAGAATATAGATTCCTAATTTGCTAATATAAAAATTCATAAATATACTATATATTTGATTATCTTTGTAGTTAACCTTTTGGAGTTATATTTGAGGTGATAATTGAACACAACTTGCTTTATACAGCAAAACAATAATACAAAATTAGATGAAAGTCAATGTAGCAGAACATATATCGACATTATTATATCAAAAGGACAGAGTAATTATTCCTAATTTAGGTGGTTTTTGTGCCACTTATAAGTCAGCTAATACAGAAAAGTATGGTAATGTATCTCCACCAACTAAAGAGATTTATTTTGACGAATCCTTACAGTTTCATGACAATGTATTGATTGAAGATATTGTTCAAAAACATCAGATTTCATACAAAGAAGCGATAACAGAAGTGGAAGCGTTCGTTAACGATATTAAAAACAATATTGGCTCAAAAGCTATTGTTGTTTCTAACATCGGACGATTGTACTTAGACGCTCGTAACGATATTGTTTTAGCACCAAGTAGCGTAAATTTTTTGGAAGACGCATTTGGTTTACCTAAAATGAATTATTATCCAATTAGTCGTAACGAAGAGAAAACCGCTATTTTACCTACTCCAGAACCCAAGGAACAAAAAGCAAAAACTTCTATCAAAAAAATATTTTTGAACCTTTGGAATGATCAAAGTGCAAAGGCTGTAATTATATTAATATTATTACTAATCGTCATTATTCCACAGTTGTCTAAATTAGCAAATCAGAAAGAAGAGCCGTTTAGTCCAATGATTATGGAGGATAATCAAAATTTGGTAAATAAGGATAAAACGTTAAAGCCTTTTGAAGAAACGACCGTTTTAGATGATGTGGAAGAAGCGACTATTTTACCTAAAGAAACCGTAGAAGTAAATAAAAAAGTAGAAACAGTAGTTGAAGAGCAGGAAACTAAAAATGAAGCAGCAACAACGAACGATAGAAGTGTCAATGTAAAGCCTGAGACTACAAATACAATGAATCAAAGTAAAGATGTAGAAGCAACTTCTTCTTCAACAGCAAAAAAATATATTGTCAGTATTGGAAACTTTAGCACACAAAATTATGCGAACGAAGCGATGAAAGATGTACGCAAAAAAGGTTATGAAGTCTATACCAAAAAGAATGGCCCTTCACACCGAGTAGGTATCTTAATCACTTGTGAACCATCAGAAATTGATCAAAAAATAATAAAAATTAAAAGCCAATTTCCAGATGCTTGGCTAATGAATAGGAATTAGATTGATATGATTGTATTGCCTTCGATTGATTGGATAGTATTGAAATATAAATATTCGATTAACAATCAGCCGAAAGCGACACAATCATTTCACGCTCCTCCCTTTCCACTCATATTTTTGAACGATTCCACCCAAAAATCCAACGATAATAATATAACATAAGTGGTAAACAGAGGATTTGACGAAAGTCTGCATCAAATCTGAACGATTGAAAAAATCTGAAGTCGTTTTTAATAAACGATAATCTGCGATTATTTTTATTACTAATTGTCCAACTCCAACGATTAAAGCAATTTTTCCGAAAAACAAACTGCTCAAAAATGTCAATGGTATACTAACACAAAATAACCAAACACTTATTAAAATAGCTGTAACTTGTTTTTCTTCATATCCTTTAGATTTTGTACTCCAACGTACTCGTTGATTGATAAAAGATTTTATAGTTGGTTTTGCAGTTGTGAATGTTGTTGCATTTTGATTTTTTAAATAAACAATATCGCTGGGATAAACTCGTGCAATTTTTTGTAATAACATCATATCATCTCCAGAAGCATGATTGTCAATTCCTTGAAAACCATTTACTTCTGTAAATATAGATTTTGGATAAGCCAAATTCGCACCGTTACACATTCTCATGATTTTGGTGTGAATACCAGAACCTGTAATACCCATCATTCCAATAAAATCTAAAGATTGAAAACGTTCAAAATCATTTTGTTCTTGATGAAAATTAACTGGTGCAGCAATGAATTTTGGTTGTTTTTCTTGATAAATAGAGGCGATAAATAATAACCAATTTGGTTGAACAATACAATCTGCATCGGTCGTAATGATTAACGCTCCAGTAGCATGATGTATTCCAATTTCGATAGCTTTTTTCTTAAAAGATTGTGTTTCGGTAGGAGAAATATAATCAGCTAATTGTAACAATCTAATATTCGTAAAGCCTTTTTTTGAATAATTTTTTACTAATTGTGGTGTTTCGTCCTCTGAGAAGTCATCTAAAATAATGACTTCAAAAAGATGATTTGGATAAGTCTGTTTCAATATAGAATTAATACAACTATTGATATTATCAGCTTCATTTCGAGCAGGAATCAAGATTGTAATTTTAGTTTTGGGCTCAAAATTATCTGGAATAGTCCAAATTGGTAAAACCTTCCAACCTTCTGTATACAAGGTTTGAACAATTAGATAAAAGACGGATAATACTATTATTACGATAAAATAAATTGTCATTGATGAAAATCATAAAATCACAAAAGGCATAAAAGTACAAGTTCTTCACTTACTTTTATGCCTTTTGTTGTAATAATGAAAAAGTGAATTACTTCTTTTTCTTATCATTCAATGTAACATTTGCACCAATTCTAACATTCGTATTTGCCGCTTGCCATTGATTTATTAATGGTAATAAGTTATCAGAAATCACAAAAACTTGTGCTGGTCCTAATTTTAGAGAAAGATTCGTACCGAGATTGGCAAACGAGCCATTCTGAATAGAATACATTGCTCCGATTCCTAAATTTTTTCCAAAATACTTTTGAGCACCAACTCCAAAACCTGTTCGAACACCATTTGGCGTAAATTCATTACGTAAAACACCATTTACAAAAAACTGTTTGCCTAATTTCAATCGAGCGGTAAGGTAAGTTTTTGTATTAACACCAGCTTTGTAAGAAGTAGGTTTTGAAGATACACTTACGATATTATCAATATTTAAGGTATCCGTAATGTTCGTAATATCAGCACCTGTAAAGAAACCCGTTGCATCGACACCTTCAAAAGTAAATTCTCCTGAAAGATTATATTCATAACTGTTTTGTTCCCAAGTAATATTTCCAATATCCAAAATACTTACACCAATATGAAGTAATTCGCCAATATCCATTGTCGCACCAATATCAAAAGCAAAACCACGATTTTGTGTAAAACTCTCAAGCGGATTATTTGCTTGTGCTTGAAAAGCAGAGTCGAATGTTTCAAATTGTTGAAGGGAAGTAATTTGTGGAAAACCAGCTACTTGAATATCATAATTTGCAGCAGCATCTAATTGATAAAAATCGTCACTTGTCGTCAAAGATAAATCGCCCTGAACTGTATTAATATTAAATGCACCAACTAAGAATTTTCCTCGAATACCAACATCGAAAATGCCTAAAATCTGACGACTAACACCAATTCCGAACTCTTGATACAAAGAAATATCAAATTGAGGATCAAGGTTTAAAGTTTCGCCAGTATAAGGTGCGTTTCCTTGTGTCATAAAACCTAAGAAATCTTTATTAAATCCAATTTGATTACTATAAACTGGCGTAGAATGTACGTTGAATGCCCATTTTTTGACCTTGAAGCCAAAGCCAAAAGGCACAGTAAGATTTAACCCAACAAAGTTGTCATCATCTAAATCCTCAACATTTATAAATCCTGGAATAAACCCTCCAGTCGTTTCAAATATTTGTGCACCACTAATACTTGTTCCGGCATCCAAAAAAGGGGAAATACCAAGATAAAAACGTTTATCAGGCATTTTTGCAGGATTAGTAAGATTGACTTGCCCAATATCAGACATTGTTGCTAATTGTAATCCTTGCCCAAAGGTAGTGAGTGCAAATAAAATTAGACAACTCGTAATAGTATATTTAATAATATATTGTTTCATTGATTTTTTATTTTAATGGTGATTGAGGAAGTATACAATCAAAAGAAATTAGTCAACAACTGGTTTTATTTTTACACCAATTTTTACATCTAAATCATAATCTGCATACAATCGAATCGGTGTACTTCCATTATCGGTTGAATTAAATCGACCTAATAAGGCAATATTACTAACTTGATTTCTAATACTATTGACTCTATCGCTGGTCACATCGACAAATGTAATGGTCTCAAATGATTCTGTTACTCGACCTGTGCCATCAATAGCGGCAGCTTGAATCAATCGTGTATCTGAACCTAAAAATAATGAATCAACTGCATTACCAAATGCATCTAAAAAATAACATTGTAAATCAATATCTAATGGGAAACCATTGTCTGTAATAATTTTAAATTCGGCTTCGCCTTCTGGAATAGCATCACCTGTCAAATCTAATGCAAAAGTATCTATCAATGTAAAATCTTGAACAGCACCTTCCATCGGCAATTCTGCAATAACTCTTATTACGATATTACTTTCATCCGTAGCAAACCCTTTAATACTTTGGTCGCCTGCAGGATTTGCTTCTCCACTAAACTGATACCGAAGACCATAAGGAACTTGCTCCAAAACTGTAACAATATTAGAGTTATTATTATTCATAATAACATTAGAAATCTCCTCTTCTCCAACATCATTTAAGCTCGGATAATTTAAGTTTTTACCATTATCAAATCCATTTACCTGTATATCAAAGTTACCAGCATCACGAGTGACTGCTTGTAATGTATCGAAATCGACTCTTATCGGGAAACCATAAGAATTTTCAAATCGTAGTTTAATACGAGGTTCTGTAAACGTCACTTGTCCACTAACCCATTGCTCTAATAATGTTAGACCTAACTCTTGAGTAGGCAGAACGAAACTCTCTTGTCCAAAATAACCTTCTATATAAGAATGTTCAATGTTAGGATAATTGAAAAAGAAATTAGATAATACAACTGGCAATCCTGTAACATCGTCTGTTGCGGTATAATTTGATCTAAAATTATCATTATTAAATAAAAAGCGATAGGTTGCTAAATCGAAAGAATCTTGATATACCAAAGGTACAGTTCCATTTGGATTCGCTACATTCATCGTATATTGAAGGTTATTTCCATTCTTTTTAATACTCGGAAAATCTATCGTAACAGTTATATCATTTGGAGAATTTGATTCAAAATTGATAAACATCTTACCGTTTTTAACCGTAAAATTATCAATATCTACACCTGAAGGAAATGGTGTAGGAATGACTTGTGTTGGTATTAGTTGTGGAATAGAAAAGCCAGGAATGGTAATCAAGTTTACGGTATCAATTCCTAATACATCTTTGCGATATTCTACCGTAATAAAATTATCACCATCAACAGTGATAATATTTCCTGTATTTGTTTGATCTAATACATCTTGAATAGACATAGAAGCACTCACTAATGGAATAGCATACTCGGGTGATACATCAATTGTTTCTGGATCTTGACAACCTATATAAACCAGCATACTACATAGTAAACCTACTAAAATATAGTTTTTTGATTGAGTCATATTTATAATTTATATGTGAATAATTATTTTGGTTAAAACAACGATTATTGAACTATAATTGTTACAAAACAACAATAATGAAGCCTTAATTTCCTTTTTTGTTATGGAACAATAAGAGAACTAACAAGATGTTAGGTTAAGGATTTGTTACATCCATATGAATGTATATTATAAAGGCTAATGCAACGAATATGTTAAAATCTTCATCTATATAATTGATAGCGACTTTTTTAAATGTAGCTTTTTTTATAAATAAAGACGGAAAAGTATTATTTAATAGTGCTATAAAACCATTAATAACCGTCACAAATTAACACCAACACAATTATTAATTGATTAATTAAGTAATTAATTTGAAGAAGTAAAACGATTTTGTATCGTGTCTTTGAAATACTTACTACTGCTTTTAAATAATAGAAATTATGAAAATATTAATCAACACAACCTTAAAAATGTCTTGGGCTATTGTACTTTTTTTGGGAAGTACAATTTCTCTTACGGCATCAGAAACTACAATTATTGGTTTTGATGTTTCTGATTTTGAAATTGGAAATATGTTGACATGGCAGACAATCACTGAAGCAAACAATAAGGAGTTTATAATTGAGCGTTCAGCCGATGGAAATACTTATGAAACTATCGGAACTGTCGATGGAATAGGAACATCCGTTAATAAGCAAGATTATAGTTTTTTAGATATTTCAGTAGATAAAGGACTGACTCGATATAGATTGAAACAAGTCAATCTTGATGGAACATTTCAATATTCTAATGTTATCAAAATTGATAAAAGAGCATCAAATAACTTTACAATTACATCAATGACATCTTTAGAAGAAGGTGGAATTGTAGAGATTTTATTAGCCGTGAAGCGTCCTTCTACGATTTCTTATAGAATTACAAAACTCAATGCTAACATAATTTACACCGCTTCTCAAACCTTAAAAGCTGGTAAAAATATTGTTAGTGTAGATTTGTCGGAATATGAAATCGGAAGTTATGAAATTTTTATTCAAGGCGAAAAAGAAACCGAATCTATCGTTTTCAAAAATAATAAAAAGAAAAATCTTCGCTCTTTTGCAGATTTTGATGATGGAAAAAGTAATGAATAATCGACCGCTTTGTTATTCGATTTTACAAGGCTAATATGGTTGTTATAAAATTACGTTTAAACGAGGTTTCTTGAATCTTTTCAAGAAACCTCGTTCGTTTTTAGGATAGTTCATTTATTAATAATAGTCGTTGTTCTTCTGACATTCCGTATTTTGGCTCTTGCCAATGTAGATTTTTATAATATTCAATTGTACTTGCTGTTGCTTCCATAAAATCTACTAATTTAATCGGAAAATTATCCAGAAATTGTTGATTAGCATATGTAAAATTATCATTGTCAATCCAAAGCGGCATTGTTGTCCATTGACTAATTTTATTATCATGTAAAAATGACGGTGAAGCATTCACAATCTTGTTATTTCTATTCAACAACTTTTGACTGGTTTTAATAATTTTATCAATAGATAATTGCGTTTCACTAATAATATTAAACGTATTTTTATTCGTTTCTAAAGTCAACGCAGCAATGATCGAATTCACCAAATCATCTACATAAGTAATTGAAAACAAACGACTTCCATTGTCAGGTAATAGCAAGACATCTTTCATTTTTACTTGATATAACCAATAATAAAATCTATCCGTATAATCAAATCGACCATAAACTAAAGCTGGTCGCAAAATGACTGAATTAATATTGGCTTTCGCTTTTCCCGAAGCCTTGGCGGTCAAAATCCGTTCGCATTCAGCTTTCTTATTTCCATAAAACCGATACATTTCTTTATTAGTAATTTGTTCAGAGGAACAATCCAAAATCGGAGCATTTTCATCACGCATTTCGCCTACGAAGGCTTTATTATCATAAACGGAACACGTCGAAATAAAAATATACCGTTCCAGATTATCATTCAAACAAGCCAATGTACGTTCCAAATCATTCGGATGATAACAACTTATATCAATCACATAATCCCAATTTGTATTAGCGATTTGTTGAATATCGTCCGTTGTTCTATCTCCTTTTATTTTACAAGTATTTGGAAATAAATCAGCTCCAGTTCGTTGTCGATTGAATAAAGTAATTTCATAATCACCTAATTCAATTAAGCGGTTGATGAGGTTTCGACCAATAAATTGTGTTCCACCAAAGACAAGAATTTTTTTCATAATTAGAGATTATTTATCTGAAAACAATGGTTGTTTGACAATTTTTGCCAGTAGCGGCTGTCTTTAGCTGCCGTCTTTGTTTGAAATTGTTTACGGCAGCTAAAGACAGCCGCTACGTAAAACAATAATTTTTGCTTTAGGCAAAAATTGTCAATGAACCAAAATAATTAGCTCTTCGGTAAATTCTACGGAGTTTGAAAAAACAAAAACTAAGAAAAAGATATTTCTTAAAAAACTAATAATTTTGAACAATTACACTACTTAATCCAAGTTACGAATTACTTATATAACTCCACAAATTCTTCAACTTCATCCGCAAACGTAGCCGCTTCATTGTCCATTGGCGAATGACCAGAAAAATCGAAGATGACTAACTTTTTGTCAGTTGTTCCAATATTGGCATAAGCGGATTCACCTAACGCTGGCGGAACGACAAAATCATATTTTCCCCAAAGTAATAAGGTCGGAACCATGATATTGTGTAATTCATCCGTCATTGCAGCTTTTTCCGTTTCTCCCATTATTGCACTTGCAGTCAGGTTACCCGAAAGATAAGCCGATAAACTCAAAATTGGAGAAGTCGCCAAGCCATGACTTGCACCCGTATATTCTCCTTGTGTCACACCTTCAATCAATCCTTCGGCAGTAAAGCCAAAACCATTGATTTGTCCACCTTCATCTTCTGTTATATTATTTGTGTCAACGGCTTCCGCAAAATCCACGATTTCTTGCCAGTCCGAAACATTATTTCCAGCAGCGATTTCATCATTTCCAATTTCGATAAACATCTTAATCGCTTCTTTATTCAACAACGGAATATCATGTGCGCCATTTGACTCAATCCAACCTTTAATTTCATTTTGAATATCCGTGTTGAGCATTGCGTGTGTTCCTGTCGTTCCGCCCCAGCTATGTCCCATTACAAAAATACTAATGTCTTGTCCATATTTTTCTTTCAAAAACATCGTTAATTCATACACATCGTCAGAAAAACGCTGTAAAGTCACCGTTTCATAATTTCCTTGCGATGCACCTTGACCTCTTTGATCTAAGTAAACCATAGCGTATTTTGATTCCATGCGTTCGGTAAATTCACCAGTATTGTATTCATAACCGCTTCCACCAGGACCACCATGAAGTAATAGTATAAAGGTATTCGAATTGCGGTCACCGTCAACCTGAACCGCCAAATCTGCACCATCACTTGTTTTAAAATAAAAACGTTCGTAAGTATCTGTGTTTCTTTTGGTACAACTTGCTAAAAGTAATATTGTCAAACTGAAAAATATTATATTTTTAATTGTCATTATTTTTATGTTTTGCTCACAGATCTTATAGAATCTGTAGGTTTTTATTATTGTTTTTTATTACATTTTGTATCGTAAACCGATTTCTAATGCTGCATTAGGAACAAATGTATGTGCTTGTCTTGCTAATAATAGATTTGGTTTGACATACCAACTAATTGGTAAATCACGACGAAACGATAAGTCACGACCAAAACCAACTGAAAAAGTCGTCAAAAATTGACCTTGACCTCCCGTAAATGGTTCAGTAGAACCAGCTTCATACGTATCAATATTATAAATACGCTGTAAATAACCAATGCCCAAACTGGTTTCTAAAAAACTTCCTTTTCGGTGTTTTGTGCGTCTATAACCGATTTCTGTTGTTACAAAAATTCCAGTATGATTATTCGCATGATTATAAAAACCTAAGTTTCCAGCAGCAAATAATGCTTTGGTTTTTACTTTTGGTCCTATTTTATCGTTACGATTAAATAACCAACGGTTTTTGGTTTTATCCTTTTCCCATAAGCCATATTCCACACCGACTTTTAAGCCTGGATGTAGTCCACTTTCACCAAAATATGATACGTTAATTGGTAAATTCTGTGCTTGTGTAATTATTGCCGAAAGGCAAATGACACAAGCAATTAATGTGATTTTTTGCATAGTTTTTAATGTGTTTGTGTGTTTGTTAATTTTGCATTGAAACTCACAACAAAAGTATTTTGCTTTAATTGATAGGAACAAAAGTAGGTAGAAAAGTTCCTTGAAGCGTCTAAGATTCTGTAGGAAAGGTCTAAAATCCAGTTATTTGGCTTTTTGTTGCGTGTTTTTGTACTTAGTTGGTGTTGTATTCGTGAATTTTTTGAACATAGAATAAAATGTTGCCTTTGAATTAAAACCGACTTCATACGCAATTCCTAAAATAGTCAAATGGTCAAACTTAGGATTTACTAACAATTGTTTGGCTTCCTCGATACGATATTGATTAATAAATACATTAAAATTCACACCAGCTTCTTGATTAATTAATTGTGATAATTCACGCATAGAAATCATCACTTTTTGAGATAATATTTTCAACGTCAAATCAGCGTCAGTATAAAGTTTTTTCGTCTGAATTTGATGTACCAATTCTAAGAATTTAGGATTTGGTGTATTACTTTCTTTGGATACTATTTCTTTATCTGTTTGGCTTTCGCTAATAATAGCTACTGATTCTACAACCATTTCTTCGTTATACGAAGTTGGTTGATTTATATTACTTTCTTGCATTTCTGTAGGTACAGCAAACTGGCGAATTCCAGAAATAGCAACCCAATAAATGAAAACAAAATTTATCATTGTCAAAAATGGATAAGCATAATTGAAATAAAAATCTTCGGACATTAATGGTTCTACCAACCAGATAGAATAAAAGAAAATCATAAAGATTCCAACTGATTTTACCCAATTAAGGTATTTTCCGTTGGTTTGTGAATAGAAATTGTCCACAGCTTTTTGGTGTGTATTGATTAACAATAGTATCCGAATAACCCAATAAATCGAAAACACCAAAGAACCAATACTATGAAAAATATAAAATCCACTGCTATCAAAAACTTCAAGTTTGGTTGGAGTCGGTAAGAAAAATAAAATTAACAGAACAAAAAATTCCACAAAACCTGGTATCAAAATTCCAATATGCTTTTTGATAGAAATCGGTTGAATCAAACTTTTTGTATAAAGATATAATAGAGGAACTGTTGCGAAATAAAAAAAAATTGGTAATAACAACCATTGAGGATTATCTTCATAGAAAAAAGTATCATACAAAATTGTATCAATCAACTCAATACTATACAACAACAAAAACAACCCCAAAAATAGTGACGGTCGATTTTTACGATTCGTAAAAATCAATACCATTCCTAAAATGACTCCTTGTATTAATGCCAGCAGATTTGCAATTACAATAATATTGACTTCTAAATTTTCCATTTGGTAGCTATTCGTCATACAAAAATAGAAAATATGTGAGGTTTTGATGTTCTATTTTATCAAAAAATACAATGATTACCTTATTTGACATCAAATGTCAAAACACTGGCGTAAAGTATCAATACTTGACCACTTACTTGACCTTACCTTTGTGTTATAAATTTTCAAGGAACTTTATCAAAAGAACAATTAAAAAGAACAATCAAAAATTCAGAAAATCATGAAAACTATAACAACATCAATTATCATCAACGCACCGATTACACAAGTTTGGAAGATATTCGCAGATTTTGAAAATTATGAAAATTGGAATCCATTTGTAAAATCAATCAAAGGAAAGGTCAAAAAAGGAAATCAAATAGAAGTAACTTTGACACTTGAAGGCATGAGTGACCAAGTATTTACTCCTCAAGTATTGGATTTTATACCAAAAAAATCTTTTCGTTGGAAAGGAAAATTAGGTATTAATGGCATTTTTGATGGAGAACATTATTTCAATTTTGAAGCAATTGACAATGGAAAAACGAAATTAACACATGGCGAAAATTTTAGTGGAATTATGTCGGGATTGATTTTCAAAATGATTGGAAAAAAAACCGAAAATGGCTTTCATGCAATGAATCAAGCATTAAAAAATGAATGTGAGAAATAAGATTATATTCGAGTGTTCTAATGTTTAAGTGTTCGAGTGTTTTAGTAACATTCAAACAATGAAACATCAACAATGAAACATCAACAATGAAAAAGAAACTTCAAAATGTATTAAAGGCGAATGCCGTATTTTCAATATTAAGCGGTTCAATTATGTTATTTTTTGGTAATTCAATTGCTGAAATGATGAATATTCTCAATTCGATTATTGTAATGATAATTGGTGGCGGATTAATTCTATTTGGTGGCTTTGTTTGGTATCAAGCAAGTCGCTCAACTGTAATTATTAAAGCAATTAAAGCAATTATTATTCAAGATTGGTTTTGGGTTATTGGTAGTATTATCATTATTGGGCTACAACTATTTCAAATCAGTTTTCAAGGTTATGTGTTGATAGGAATTGTAGCATTGATTGTAGCAAATTTTGCGTTCTTTCAGAATTATTATTTAAAACGTATTTGATTTTCAAAAAAGTTTTGTACCTCTACTATCCATAATTCAGGTTTATGTAATTAATACAAGAACTAAAATTACAAAACCGTTATCCTTGTAGAGTAACGGTTTTGTAAAATCAGAGTTTCATCTAATTATTCCACAACTTCTACATCAATATCGCCGATAGCATCAGCCTCTTCAGTTTCCACTTTCTCTACTAATAAATCACGTTCGTTTAAGTAATTAAACCATTTAATGATTTTTTTGATGTCACTTACATAAACTTGTTCACGATTGTAACTTGGTAAAACTGCCTCAAAATAAGCTTTCAAATCATTGCTACTTGCTTTCACATCAGCAGGAGGATTGTCATTACTTTGTTCTTTCATTTTACCTAAAACTTCACCTAAAGGAATCGTATCGTCATCTGCTTCTACATAGATAGAAATTGACTCTAACGGTGTAAAGTTATATTTACGGCTTGAGTAAAAACGGATTTTTTTAGTATCAAAATCTTCTAAAAATAAGCCATTCTTTTTTGTGCTAACTAATTTCATTACACTCGACACACTGCTGACCGCAACCAGCTTTTCCATATCCATTGTCATAGTTTGTATATTTTTGTACTGAATGTAGAGGCACTATAACGCAATATTTTTTATATCCAACTGCGTTTTGCCCACACTCTATATCTTATTAATTATTTAATTATAACATTTAAATCAATTGAACACATAATATTAACGGTCTCAAAATAACTCTGAACCTTAACATTTTTGCATTCAACTTTCAAAAACGGCTGCAAAATTACAAATATTGAATTTATTTTAGGTGTATTTTCTTGATTTAAATGTATTTCACAAGTAATTAAGGTCATTTTTTAAAATTTAAGGCTTTATTAACATTTTATTTAAACGTTAATAAAGCGTTATTCCAACTTATCAACGTTATAAAGTTTAGGTAGTGAAGTATCTTTATCAAAGTTGTTTCGTTACAATCATATAGATATGGCTAAAATTTTGCTTTATTGATATTATACGATATTTTATCAATCAATAACACTATAATTCTATTTATAACAAAACGTGCTTTATACCAAAGCAACAAAAGAAAAAATTAGGACATGAAGTTGAGACAGTTTTTATTTATCCCGATCATTGGTTTACTTGTGTTTGCCAGTGCTTCCTTACCAAACTATTTTAAAGACACAAATCCCGAAAAAGAGGAATTAATTGTAAGATTAGTTGTCAAAAGTTTGAATGATTACCATTACGAACCGCAAAAAATAAATGATGCATTCTCTGAAAGAGTTTATGATTTGTATATGAAACGTATGGATGCAGGAAAACGTTTTTTGACACAAACTGATGTTAAACAATTAGAAAAATATAAATTAAAGTTAGACAATCAAGTTAAAGAAGCAGACTTTGAGTTTTTAAACTTGTCTGTTGAGTTATTTGAAAACCGTAAATCTCAAGTCAAAGAGTTTTACACAGAAATCTTATCAGAACCTTTTGATTTCAATTCAAATGAAGAAATCGAAATGGATGCTAAAAAATTAGATTATCCGAAAAACGAAAAAGCACTAAAAGAACTCTGGAGAAAATCATTGAAGTATCAAGTAATGACTCGTGTTGCGGATATGATGGATGAAGAAGAAGTAGCAGATAATGGAAAAGATATAGCTCCAGCTACTTTTGCTGAGTTAGAAAAGAAAGCTCGTGAGAAAGTATTAAAATCACATACTGATTGGTTTAATCGTATGAATAAAGTGGATAGAGAAGATCGATTCAGTATGTATGTAAATAGTATCACAGCCGCTTACGATCCACACACAAATTATTTTCCACCTCAAGACAAAGAATCATTTGATATTTCGATGTCAGGTCGTTTGGAAGGAATCGGTGCGAGATTACAAGAAGATGGAAAATACATCAAAGTAGTAAGTATCGTAACTGGAAGCCCTTGTTGGAAACAAGGTGACTTGGAAGTTGGTGACAAAATAACAGCAGTTGCTCAAGGCGAAGAAGAAGCTGTCGATGCAACTGATATGCCGATTGATGATGTTGTGAGTATGATTCGTGGTGAGAAAGGAACAGAAGTTCGTTTGACCGTAAAAAAACGTGATAACTCTTTGGAAATCGTTCCTATCGTTCGTGATATTGTAGTGATGGAAGAAAGTTATGCAAAATCTGCTATTTTAGAAATGGATAATCAAAAAGTTGGTTTTATTCACTTACCAAAATTCTACACAGATTTTCAAAGAAATGGTGGAAGACGTTGTGCAACGGATGTAAAAGCAGAATTAACAAAATTAATGAAAGAAAATGTTGATGGTGTTATTTTGGATTTGCGTAGTAACGGTGGAGGTTCACTAACGGATGTTGTCGAAATGGGCGGTTTGTTCATTGATGAAGGGCCAATTGTACAGGTAAAACAAGGTAATGGAATGACAAGAGTATTGGACGATGACGATGCAGGAGTTCATTATGATGGCGAATTAATTATCATGGTGAATGCGTTTTCGGCTTCGGCTTCTGAAATTTTGGCAGCAGCGATGCAAGATTATGATCGTGCGATTATTGTTGGTAGTTCAGCCACTTTTGGTAAAGGAACGGTTCAACAATTTATCAATTTAGATGCTCGTTTACGTGCAAGTGCAATTGAAGAATTAGGTTCTTTAGGTGCTGTAAAATTGACAACTCAAAAATTCTATCGTGTTAATGGTGGAACAACTCAATTGCAAGGTGTCGTTCCTGATATTATTATTCCTGACGATTATGCATATGTAGAAATCGGTGAGAAAGAAGAAGATTTTGCTTTAGGTTGGGACGAAATCGATGCTGCCGAATACTTACGTACAGATACATACACGAAAAAAGCATCAAAAATCAAAACTGCAAGTTCGACTCGTGTAATGAGTGATGGTGCTTTAGTGGCTATCGACAATAGTGCAAAACGCTTTAAGGAACGTCGTGACGAAACTAAATACTCTTTGAACTTAGAAGATTACCGCAAAAGACAAGCGGAATTGGAAAAAGAAAATGAGAAATTAGAAGATATTGAAACAACAATCGAAGGTTTAACTATCATCGCTCCTGAAGCAGATATGGAAAGCATCGAGAAAGATGAAGCGAAAAAAGCTCGTATCGACGAATGGCACAAAAATCTTCAAAAAGATGCTCAGTTGAAAGAAACTTTGGCAATCATGAAGGATTTGAAGTAAGAGGTAATCACCGAGGTTTCGGGACAAGTAAATAATAAGTAAAACGGCTACTTTCGATATTTTGAAAGTAGCCGTTTTTTGTTAAAAAGTGTCCCGTCCTACAATTACATTATTTATAATTCCATTTTTATTTATAATATTTTATCAAAAAAAAGCTAATTATACCATCTTTATTCCGCTTAAACTGTACTAAAAAGCATAGAAAAAGCGGATTAGTGAATCACTAATCCGCTTTTCTCAAAAACATAAAACCCTTTACAACATAATTCTACCTTATAACCATTTTGCACCAAACTCTTCGACCAACACATTATCATAATAATCAGCTCGTTCAAAAAGATTTTGTAACAAAATCGAACCTGTTTCCATATTCAAATCTCGCTCAAAAATAAGAACAGATAATACAATATCTGAACCTTTGATACTGAAATTTAAGCCTTTAAGTAAATAATTTTGTTGTAATAAATATTGATAAAACGCTTGTGTCGGCTCTTCCGATAATCGGCACAAAATTGCATCACCAACAATATAACCATCCGTTTCATTATAAATAATATGAATCGTTGCACTTCCTCTATCGACTTCCCATGAGTTTGGGCCTTTTCGTGTTAAATCGACATTATAGCCAGTAACTTTTAAGAGTTTTTCGATTGTTCGAGCAATACCTTCTGGTTCATAATCATCAATTTCAATAGTTAAAAAGCTATGGCAATTTGGGCATTTTTCTTCTTTTAGCTCACTCGCTGCCGCTAAATGATAACAATCAAAACATTTTGTAATCACTTGATTATTAAATGATTGTTGCTTTTTATAAAAATGAATCAAAGCTTGAACGATATAATCACTTGCTAATGCAAACGAAAACGTATCGTTGATATTATACATCGCTGAATTGATTCCTAAAATTCGATTTTGATTATCCAAAACTGGCGAACCACTTTGATCAGAAACGACTGGAATATCCAACTCCAAATAGGTCATTTTATCTGTTTGCTCAATTGTATCGGTCAGTTCTGTCTCAATTATTTTATCTTGACTATCAGGAATAGCTGCTACCCAAACTGGAATTTCTGTTTCAATATTCGACAACGTTGTGATTTCTAATTCTTCACTTTTCCAATCTTCCGGCATTTCTAAAAAAGCAATATCCAACACATTATCCAAATACACGACTTTCGTCAATACTTTCCCTTGTTCACTTTGAACAACGACAGCTTCATTTCCACGAACAATGTGTTCACAAGTAACAATCACTTTCCATTTTGGCAATAAAAAACCCATACCAACACTGGTCGGTGTTGCAATTTGAACAAGAATGTTCTGATAACTGGATACTGTTTTCTGGTTACTTGTCACTACAATTTGAGTATAAACTATTATCGAATTTATTTGATTAATTTTAAAAAAATGCCATCAACCATCAGCAAACGAAGTGCAGCGGCCGTCAACCGTTAAATATCTAACCGACTTATCATTTCCAAATATGTTTGAGCGAAAGTTCCCAAGTTTGTATAATCCAAAATATCAATTGGTGGATTCAAATTTGGAAAAGCTTTTCGATGACTTTTTACGATTTTATTAATCTCTGATGTAATTGCTTTTTTGTTAAAAACCTGTAAATCCTCTTGATACAAATCTAATTTATATCCTAAATCTACAAAATAATTTGATTCTGTTATTTTATAATATAAATGAAAAAATGCTCGAATCGGTAGCGGAACTGCATAATTAAATAAGCAATAACCAACCACATAACTCGCCGAAGATAAAGCAACATCATATTTTTTGTGCTTGATGTACCATTCCATATTTGGCATTTCGCCATCAATAAAAGCTTTTACTCGATCGTGATGCACGGGCATTGTCACACCAAAAGTTGAAGTTGTTTCGTAGATTTCTTTTAAAATTTCTACTTTCGGGCGATTCACAATCGCTTCAAATTCTTGTATTAATAAGCGACATTTTGCTGCGATTGTTTGTTCATCATGAGCAAAATATTGTCGATTAATACGTTCTAAAACTTCCATCACAAAACCTTCAGGGCGAATCAAATAATCCAACTTATAACACAAACTCATCAAACAATACGCCTTATTAATAGAAGGTGAAGTTGTTGGCATTTGCTGAATATTGTGTAAAGTGTTTTTGATAGAATCAAGAAGAAATTTATACTTCGTGTTTTTTTCACTTTCTTCAATTTCAATAATATGCCCCGAACCAACTTGTTTCAAACTATCAAATTCATCCAACAATAAATCATCTAATTTATCTGCATTTGTAGCGACTTCCTTGAGTGCATCGTAGAGTTTGTAAGGCGATCCGTCTAATACAAAGGTATTAAATTTCATAATGACATTATTATCACTATCAAGAGCAAACCGACCATATTTCAAAGAATAGTTCTTTTCCATAAGTTGCTTCATAAAATCAACTTCCAACTTTTCCGCAATAGCAACTTTTGTTTCTACTTCCACACGTTGGTCATCAGCGATTCCAATAACCTTTTTAGAACCTTGCAATAACTCAAATCGTAATCCTTTTTCATCTTCCCAAAAGCGTACATTGTCAGTTTCTTCATCTCTCAAAAACTCAAAGAAATAAGTATAAGCTCTAACATATCGACCTTTTTCAAACTCTTCAATAGCTTGGTCAAATGCAGCTTGTTGAGCATCTGAACGATACGCATCACTATATCGACCAAATTTGATATTAGGTTGATTTGTTGATTTTCCACTAAAAAGTTTATCGAAAAAGCCCATTCATCAAAGGTTCGTTAATATGTTTATTTATATTGAAATACACTATTAAATAATCGGTTTTCAAAGTAACGGAAAATTTTAATGAGACACAACATTATCTCAATTGAGTTTTGAGAAAACATTCTTATTTATTTGACAACATACATTGAATTATTAATTAATATCTAAAAAGATAGTACCAATATATTTTGTCTATTCGTAATCATATTGGTTCTTTGATTTTTTTGTGGAAACGCTCAAAATTTAAAATAATAAAAACTTTTCGACGATGGTATTTAATTGAAAATCAACGGATTACTGGATACCAAATATTATCATAACAGATTTTGTTTTTTACAATTTTCATCAAAAACCATAAAATTTTTCAGAGAATCATCATCTTCTACCAGTATTTAATTATTGTATTTCTAATAAAATTAAATAACAAATTCAAGAAGGAAAAGAATCGAATAATTGACATTACTACTTACAAGTAGGAAATTATTGGGTTATTTTTACAAATGAGAAGCGTTATGACTACACATCAATTTCACAAAAAAAATTAGAGAACAGGAAAATAATTACCTATTCTCTAATCTTCGCAAAATCAATACTACAAAGCGACTTCGATTCTTATCGAATAATCGTAACTGTTCCGGAAGCTAATTGATCTTTATTTTCGCACGAATACTCAATTTTCCAAATAAAAACACCAGGATTTACAGGCGTTCCATTATAAGTTCCATCCCAAAATTCAAAAGGATTATCCGTTACAAAAACTCTTGTTCCCCAACGGTCGTAAATTTCAAAAATCCTAAGTTGCTGAACCACATTCGGGTTACTTATACTATAAGTATCATTTAATAAATCGCCATTTGGTGTAAACGCTTTTGGTAAAAAGACTTCATCACATGGCAAATCTTCTGGATTGATGACATTAATTTGTAAAGTATCATAAGTAACACAGAAGTTATCATCGGTAACTCTTAAAACATAAGCCGCAGTATCTTCAGGCGTAATCGTTGTCACGGCACTTGTAGGATCATCAACACCATCAATAGGTGACCACAAGAAGTTTGTTGCACAAGTATTTGGTACAAATGTATTTAGTGAATTTCCTGTAAATAATATTGTATCCCGATTTCCAATCATATCTGGGCGTAAATCAAAATCAATTAATTGATCAGGACGCAAAGCAACATTATAAACATACATCTCATCAATCAATCCTTTGAATCGAGAAATCGTTTGATTGATACAAGGACTATTTCCGATTGTTAGAGGTGCAGAATTTTCTAAATTAAGAAGATTCGCTGTTGTGTTCTCCGTTTTTAGTTGTCCATCTAAGTACAACTTCATATTTTCACCATCACGAATGATAATACAGTGATGCCAACACGTTGAGGCTGCGTTAGCAGAAAGAAAAATTCCTCCATCGACATCATCATCAACAGCATCAACAGTTAAGAAATCTAAGTTGTGAATATACTCAATATTAAACATAGAATTATCATTACAAGCTGTTCGTTTTGAAATAATATCCTGTGAGACCGTACTCGTTTCTTGTGTTTTAAAATAAAAACTCAATGTAAAATCTTGTGTTTGAAAAACACTATTCACAACTCCTGAAAAGGTGACATAATCATCAATTCCATCAAATTTCAATGCTTGACCACTTACACCACAACCGCAATCAAGATTACCAAACATATTTCCGTCAGAACCATTTCCTGCATCATCAGAAGCATCACAAGCATCGAAAGAATAATAGGCAATTTGTCCTGTTGTTGGTTGTGCATTCAGCACTGCAACACCAAGTAATAATAAAAGTGTTATTTTTAAACCCTTCATTTTAGTAAACTATAATTTTGAACTATAATTAGTTATTTCTAATAAAAACTTAATCAACAATTTCCAATCCATAAAACAGTCAAATGAATAGTAATATTGTCTTTAGATAAAATCAGAGCATACAGCTTCACTCCTATTTAATAATTACTTACTGTAAAGTGTAATAATCGGACAAATCATTTCCTCTAATGAAATACCACCATGTTGAAAAGTATTTTTATAATAATTATTGTAATAATTATAATTATTAGGATAAAGGAAAAACTTATCTTCCTTCGCAAAAATAAATGTAGAACTTACATTAGGACAAGGCAATTTGGCTTTATGTGGATTTTTTACGACCAACACATCTCGTCTATCATATTGTAAATTTCGACCGACTTTATACCTTAAATTCGTCGTTGTTTCTCTATCACCGACAACTCTCGAAGGCGTTTGTACACGTATTGTTCCATGATCTGTTGTGATAAATAATTGAATATCTCTTTCCGCCATTTTTTGTAAAGTTTCCCAAAGCGGTGAGTGTAAAAACCACGATCTTGTCAACGAACGATAAGCACTTTCATCACCTGCCAACTCTTTCAAAACTTCCATTTCTGTACGAGCATGAGAAAGCATATCTATGAAATTGTAGACAATAACAGTTAAGTCATTATTCAAATAGTTCAAAGCATTATCAACCAATGTTTTTCCGTGGTTAACATTCGTAACTTTGAAATATTCAAACTTAGGAGGTGACTGAAAAGTACGGCGAAGTTGTTCGCTCATTAATTTTTTTTCAAAAAGATTCTTTCCACCTTCTTCATTATCATTTCGCCACCATTCAGGATAATACTCTTGAATTTCGTGTGGTGTCAATCCTGCAAAAATTGCATTTCTACTATATTGTGTAGATGTCGGCAAAATACTATAAAAATAATCTTCATCTTCTACCTTATACAGTTCCGATAATATTGGTTCAATAATTTTCCATTGATCATACCTCAAATTATCCATCACTAATAAAACCGTTGGTACGTTTTCATCGTAATATGGAAATACTCTATTTTTCAATAAGTTATGTGATAAAATTGGAGCTTCTTTTCTATCACTTACCCAATCCACATAGTTTTTTACGATATATTTTGAGAACTCTGCATTTGCTTCTTGTTTTTGCATCGCCAAAATATCAGCCATTGCCGTCGTTTGAGAAGCATCTAATTTTAATTCCCAATTGATAATTTTTCGATAAGTATCCGCCCATTCTTCAAATTTCAATCCACTATTTATTTCCATAAATATTTGACGAAATTCCTGTTGATAATCAGAACGAGTTTTCTCACGGACTAAACGTTTACCATCAAAGACACGACGCAAAGTCATAATAATTTGTTGGGGCTTAACAGGTTTGATGAGATAATCAGTAATTTGAGCACCGATAGCTTCTTCCATAATGTGTTCAGCTTCGTTTTTTGTAATCATCACGACAGGAAGATTTGGGTGCTTTTCTTTTATTTTAGTAAGCGTTTCAAGTCCTGTTATTCCGGGCATACTTTCATCTAAAAATACAATATCAATCTCGTCATCTTCCTCACATTCATCTAACGCATCATAACCATTTGATACCGTAACGACATCATAACCTTTACCTTTTAAAAACATGACTTGTGGTTTGAGCATGTCTATTTCATCATCTGCCCATAGGATTCTAATATTACTCATCTAAAATATTTTATTTGTTTTAAATCTTGCTAATTTTTGAATTATCCACAATCTATTAAAATCATGGGATTTGTAAGTGATTTTCTATCAAAAAGATTCAAAGATTAAGATTTTATGATAGAATAGTTAAGATTATACAAAAATTGGATATTTTCCTAAACACATTCATAACCTGATTATCCTAATCATTATAAACATATTCTTACACATTACTATAATGTACATATAACATATTACCAATATAGATTACGACAATGAACCTAAAGTTAATACAATAAATATATATATATTTTTAATATAAAGTTGTTTCGTATTATAAATATGTATATATTTGTAATATGAATTTATCACCTAAAGAATAACAATAATTTTTTCATCATTATGGTAGATAAATCCTATTAATTTTAAAAAACAGATTATTTGATTCCACTAAAAAAAAAAATTACAATATCTTTATGGTATCATTGTTGGAATATGAATAAACGAAAAATAATTAACGACCCTGTATATGGGTTTATTACTATCCCTTTCGATTTGGTATTTGATTTGATAGAACACCCTATCTTTCAAAGATTACGTAGAATCAAACAATTAGGACTCACACACTATGTTTATCCTGGTGCATTACACACCAGATTTCATCATGCCTTAGGTGCAATGCATCTAATGCAGCAAGCAATAAAAGTATTGCGGCAAAAAGATGTAAAAATCACAAAAGAGGAAGAGCAAGCTGCTATTATTGCTATTTTGCTTCATGATATAGGTCATGGTCCTTTTTCGCACACATTAGAACACACGATTATTAATATTCATCATGAGGACTTGTCTGTTTTCTTGATGGAAACCTTAAATAAACATTTTGATGGGCAATTAGATTTGGCAATCAAAGTTTTCAAAAAGGAATACCATAAAAAATTTTTATATCAATTGGTTTCAAGCCAATTAGATATGGATAGAATGGATTATTTAAATCGTGACAGTTTTTTTACAGGTGTTGCAGAAGGTGTAATTGGATATGACCGAATCATAAAGATGCTTTCGGTAGTGAATAATGAATTAGTTGTAGAAGAAAAAGGAATTTATTCGATTGAAAAATTTCTAATTGCTCGACGTATTATGTATTGGCAAGTTTATTTGCATAAAACGGTAATTAGTGCAGAGCAAATGTTGATTAGAGCGTTGAGTCGAGCAAAATTTTTATCACAAAATGGGGAAAAAGTTTTTGCTTCAGATAGTTTGTCGTACTTTGTCCAACAATCTATCCTTCCAAAAGATTTAATTCAATATAAAAAAGAAATATTGTATCATTATACACAATTAGATGATGTGGATATAGTGAGTAGCTTAAAACATTGGTGTTCGCACAAAGATAAAGTTTTGGCACTTATTTCGCATGGACTAATAAATCGTCAATTATTCCGAATTGAGATTCAAGAAGAACCATTTAAAAGTGACAAAATAAATAGGTTGCGTCACAATGTTCGTCTAAAAGTTGGTAATGATATTTCAGATAATGATTTGGAGTATTTAGTATTCACAGGATCAGAATCAAATCGGATATATAGTAAAGGAAAACAAGAAATTAAAGTTAAATTCAAAAACGGTTCTGTCAAGCCGATTTCTAATGTATCTGACTTTGAAATTTCGCCTAAATCTGTAACAAAATTTTATATTTGTTATCCGAAGTTTTTAGATGTTTAAAAAATTGATTTACAAATTAATAGATATTAGATAAAATCTTATTGATTCTAAAAAAAGGTAAGATTTTTTAATATAAATAGTAATTTTACATTATCATTAGTTATATTTGCGGCAAAGACTGCAATGTTTTTTATTAAATTTTTAAAACCAATAGTATTTGTTATGAAAAGATTTAACATCTTATTTGCAATTGCATTTTTATTTTTTGCAGTTGCAGCAGTGGCTCAGCCACAAGACACACCGGCTAATGCGGAACCAGGTAAGTGTTATGCAAAGTGTATGATTCCTGATGAGTACGAGACTGTTACTGAACGTATCAAAGTAAAAGATGCTTCAACTCGTATCGAAACTGTTCCAGCTGCATATGAAACTGTTACTGAGCAAGCTTTAGACAAAGCGGCTGGTACTCGTATTGAAGTTGTTCCTGCTGAATTTGAAGAAGCAGAAGAAAGAATCATGACTAAAGCAGCATCTACTCGCATCGAAACTATCCCTGCTAGATACGAGACTGTTACTGAGAGCGTATTAAAGAAAGCAGCTGGTACTCGTTTGATTCCAGTTCCTGCTGAATATGAGACTGTTACAGAGCGTAAAGAAGTAGCTCCAGCTACAACTAAGTGGGTTAAGCGTCGTGCTGACAAAAACTGTTTATCAGCTAATCCTGATGACTGTTTAGTATGGTGTTTAGTTGAAGTTCCTGCTAAATATGAAACTATCACTAAAACAGTATTAAAAACACCTGCTACAACTAAAACTGTTGAAATTCCTGCGGAATACCAAACAGTAACTAAGCAAGTTGTAAAAACTCCAGCGGACACTCGTACTATCGAGATTCCTGCTGAATACCGTACTGTTAAAAAATTAGTTGTAAAAAGTCCAGCACAAACTCGTACTATCGAGATTCCTGCTACTTACAAAACAGTAACTAAGCAAGTTGTAAAAACTCCAGCACAAACTCGTACTATCGAGATTCCTGAAGAATACAAAACTGTTTCTATTCGTAAGTTGACTAAGAAAGGTGGTTTTTCTGAGTGGAGAGAAGTATTATGTCCTAAAGACGTAACTACTGCAAGAATTACTCAAATTCAAAGAGCGTTAAGAGACAAAGGTTACAATCCTGGTCCTATTGACAATATCTTTGGTGCTCAAACTAAAGCAGCTTTAATTAAGTTCCAGAAAGCTAACGGTTTACCTGTTGGTCAATTGGATACTCAAACATTAAAAGCTTTAGGTGTAAACTAAAATTGTAGTACATCTTGTATAAAAAACCTCATACCGAAAGGTGTGAGGTTTTTTTGTTTATATGATGTCCCGTCCTAAGAGTTTGTCTTTCAGTTATAAATTTTTCTGAATTTTATTTTTATTCAAATAAAAAACGCTAAATCTATCATAAGACTTAGCGTTCTTCGTATTTTATAATTATACTCAATCGTTATTAAATTCCATTAGCTTTAGTCAAAATAACTGGTTTACCATCTGTAACAATTAAAGTATGTTCATGTTGTGCGACAAAACTTGTACCATCAGAAGGAATGAATGTCCAACCATCAGCGTGTTTTTCTACTTCTTCTGCACGAGTTGAAATAAATGTTTCTAAAGCAATAACTGTATTTTTTTTAAACCGTTGTGTATTTTCATGATCTTTAAAACACGGAATTTCCGAAGGTTCTTCATGTAATTTTCGACCAACACCATGACCACAAAGATTTTTGATTACTCGGAAACCACGTTTTTTAGCTTCTTTCTCTATCAACGCTCCGATATCAGAGATACGTACTTTATTTTTGATTTTTGGAATCGCTAAATGTAGAATCTCTTGTGAAGCATCAACCAATTTTTGTAAGTCTCGTGTGTCTTCTCCTACGATAAACGAACCTCCATTATCGCCATAAAAACCATTCAACTCCGCTGATACATCAATATTTACTAAATCACCTTCTTTAATCACTCGTTTTTCACTTGGAATACCGTGACAAGCTTCATTATTCACACTAATACAAGCACAACCAGGAAAATCATAATCTTTGCTTGGTGCAGAAACAGCTCCAAAAGACTCTAAAATCGAACGACCATAATCATCTAATTCCTTTGTGGTAATACCAGGTTTTGTAAATTCACGCATTTTCTTCAAAGTAATTGCTACTGCCTTTCCTGCCTCTACAATACCTTTTAACTCCTGCTTATTTTTAACTAACATTTATCCTAATTTCCGTTAAATCAAACCATTATAAAAAATTTGGTGTGTAAAAATACAACCTCTTTTTTGAATAAAAAAACACGAAATAGCTAAGTAAGTTTTTGACTTCTCTATATAATAAATGATAAAGTATTAGGTTTCTCAATATCTTTTATCTCGTATTAATTTAATTATTGATAAAGACCATATAACCGAACACTTATTTTTAGTTCTTTGAATTGTTTTGTAGAAACGTTCAAAATTTAAAATAATAAAAACTTTTCGACGACTGTATTTGGTACTCCGTTGATTTTTTAATAAAATACCATCGTAACAGATTTCATTTTTTTACAATTTTCATCGAAAATTACAATTTTTTTCAGAGAACCTAAGTTTTTTGTTTATATGTGTTCAAGAGGTTAATTTCTTAAATGACAGCCTGATTCTTATAAAAAATTGATTAAAATTTCCACGAATATTTTAAGAATGAATTAAAAAAATTCATAAAGCTGCTATAAATGAAGATATTAATTTGGTAACGCCTGAATTTTTAGATAAAAAAAGATGATTGAAGAAGTAACTTATCATATCCAATAATGATAATACTGTATTCACAATAAAACGCCGAAACTTTAAAGTTTCGGCGTTTTGTATTTATAGCATTTTTTTCGCTAAATAAAAATCTACTTTTTCACAACTTGTATCTGCGATTCTATCATCCATTTCCTTTAATGTTTTTGGTGGCGGAACAATCACTTTCTCACCTGGTTTCCAGTTCAAAGGCATTGCGACACTATTCGCATCCGAAAACTGTAAAGCCGTCAACGCACGAATGATTTCGTCCATATTTCTACCGACATTTAACGGATAATACATAATCAAACGAATTTTTTTCGTAGAATCAATAAAAAAAACAGCACGAACAGCAGCCGTTGTACTTTCGTTAGGTTGTAACATTCCGTATAGCTTTGATACTTTCATATCAATATCCGCAATGATTGGAAAATTCATATAAATTCCCATTTTTTCACGAACATTGTTTACCCAACCTAAATGTGCGTGAACGCTGTCAATACTCAATCCTAACAGTTCTGTATTCATCGCTTTGAACTCTTCCTGACGCAATGCAAAACCTGTCATTTCTGTTGTACAAACTGGCGTAAAATCCGCAGGATGCGAAAACATCACAATCCATTTATCCTTTGCATAATCCGATAATTTGATATTTCCAGTTGTTGTTACTGCTTCAAAATCTGGTGCAACATCACCGATTCTTGGCATTGAAATTATATTCTCTTGTACTTCCATGATTTATTTATGTTAATTTTATTTTAATAAATTTCATCAATATTATACCGCAAATATAAACTCAAACGACTTATATAAAATATGACATAAATCACCACTTTTAACGATTGTCTGTAAAGGCAATCACATTAGTTTTCGGAAGTATACTTAGGTGAAGTTTAAGTTTGACTATTGTATGATTTGGTACAACTTTTGGCTTTTATTTGAATCATATTCTCTTTTTTTATTACTTTAGGTAAAGTATATTATACATAAACCGTTTTTATACATATTTACACTTGAATGAATAGATTTATAACATACTTTTTGCCTAAAGAAATAGAACAAGCCGATCAAAATACACAAACAAAAGCGATGTATTTGGTCTTTTGTCTTATGGGTATATGTGGTGCATGTTTAGCAACTATTCTAATATTTGCGATTTACGGAATCAGTCAGTTAGTCTATTTTACTTCAATGATGCTTTCACTTGCAGTTAGCTTGTTGTTTTTTCTCAAAAAATCTAATCGAATTACGCTTTCGTCTTATATATTCGCCACAGTTAGTGCGACGTATATATTCACGATGATTTACCATACAGGTGGCATTAATTCTCCTTTTATAATATGGGTAATGATGTTACCTTTTATCGGTACATTTATCGCTATCCGAATACAATTAATTTATTACGGCGTTTTTCTGGCGTTTGCTATTTATATGTTTTTTCTAATTTCAGGAGGACAAAGTGTAGCAGGTTATAATCTGATTTCTCCTGATATTGCTCTTACGTATCGGATTATCAATCAAATTATAGCGATGATTACGGCAATATCGATTCTAACATTTTATTACTATCAGAATAAAGAATTTAATCAACAATTAAAAAAATCCAATAAACAACTAAAAAGATCAAATGAACAATTAGAAGAATCCAACAAAAATTTAGAGCAATTTGCTTACGTTGCTTCTCACGATATGAAAGCACCTTTGAGAAATATTATAAGCTTCTCTCAACTGCTCAAACGAAAATTATCAAAAAATGGAAGTGACGATGCATTAGAATATTTAGGCTTCATTGAGCGAAATGGCAGGAAAATGAACGAACTCATACAAGGTATTTTGGAGTTTTCGACCGTTCAAACTAAAACCACAATCAAGAAAGAAACGATTGATTTGAATGAATTAATGAACGATATTGCATTAAGTCTAAAAGCTGAAATTGATGAAAAGAACGCCATTTTAGATTTTTCTGATTTACCAACGGTTCAAGGTAATCAACTACAACTTATTCAAGTTTTTCAAAACCTCATCAGTAACGGACTAAAATATAATCGCAGCGAAACACCAACGATTAAAATCACTTATCAAAAAACAGCAAGACACTTTGAGTTTTATATAGAAGACAATGGAATCGGAATGAAAAAGGAATATTTTGATAAAATTTTCGAAATGTTTCAACAACTCAATTCAGGTGCAGAGTTTAGCGGAACAGGTATTGGTTTAGCAATTTGCAAGAAAATAGCATTGTTACATGGTGGCGATTTGGCTGTTTTGAAGTCTTCGGATTTGGGTAGTATTTTTAGGTTTGTGTTGCCTCGGTGATGATTGGAAAATACTCTGTTTTTTAATAAATTTCTGAAACTGTTTTTTCTGATTTTGAATAAGAAACAGCGTATAATTTTAAAACTATTAAGTCCACATTTATCTTATTACTCACTGCTCTGTAGATTTTAGAAAATGTTGGTTTAATGGTGAAATAAATATATCGTTGGACGACAAGTTTTTTATGAGTTCTTAGTTCTGATTTTTTTTTTTTTTTTTCGGGAGATACTGAAACAAGTTCAGCATGACGGAAAAGATGAGTAAAAAAAACTCTGGAAGAGTTGAATATGAATAACCATAGGTTGTACCTATGGAAAATCAATTCCAAATTTCCTATCTTTGCGAACTTTAAAATCAAAATACAAGTTAGAGAAATTTGAAACGGCGATTGATAGTAATTATCAATTGTCAATTATCAATTATCAATTAAACAAAAAATGAGTTTATCAACACATTACAGCCCGAATGAAGTCGAGGCAAAGTGGTATCAGCATTGGATGGATAAGGACTATTTTAGTTCAAAAGTGGACGAGACAAAAGAGCCGTTTACAGTCGTCATTCCGCCGCCGAACGTCACTGGTGTCTTACACATGGGACATATGTTGAACAATACGATTCAAGATGTTTTGATTCGTAAGGCTCGTTTGGAAGGAAAAAATGCGTGTTGGGTTCCTGGAACAGATCATGCCTCGATTGCGACAGAAGCGAAAGTCGTAAAAATGTTGCGTAAACGTGGCATTAAAAAGTCGGATTTGACTCGTGATGAGTTTATGAAATATGCTTGGGAATGGAAAGAGGAATATGGTGGCATTATTCTGAAACAATTGCGAAAATTAGGTGCGTCTTGTGATTGGAAACGTACCCGTTTCACGATGGAGCCGAAATTGTCTGATGCGGTTTTAGATGCGTTTGTTCATTTGCATGAAAAAGGACATATTTATCGTGGATTAAGAATGATAAATTGGGATCCAGAAGCTCAAACAGTTTTATCGAATGAGGAAGTAATTTATAAAGATGTTACTTCAAAATTGTATCACGTTCGATACAAAATCGAAGGAACGGAAGACGAATATGTAACGATTGCAACGGTTCGACCGGAAACGATTTTGGGAGATTCAGCAATTGCCGTAAATCCGAAAGATGAGCGATTTAAGCATTTGCATGGCAAACATGCGATTGTTCCGATGTGTAACCGTTCGATTCCGATTATTACGGATAGATATGTTGATGTGGAGTTTGGAACTGGTTGTTTGAAAATCACGCCTGCACATGATCCGAATGATTATGAAATTGGACAAAATCACGGTTTAGAAACAATTGATATTCTAAATCCTGATGGAACAATGAGTGAAGCGGCTGGTTTCTTCGTTGGTGAAGATAGATTTAAGGCTCGTAAATTGGCAGCGAAAAAGTTGGAAGAGTTAGGTGCTTTGGTAAAAATCGAAGATTACAAAAATAAAATTGGTCATTCGGAACGTACAAATGCGGTAATTGAACCTCGTTTGTCGCTGCAATGGTACGTAAATATGGAAGAATTGGTGAAACCTGCGATTAAAGCAGTTGAAACTGATGAAGTAGCATTTTTGCCTCCGAAGTTCAAAAATACGTACAATCATTGGATGAAAAACATCAAAAATTGGTGTATTTCTCGACAACTTTGGTGGGGACAACGTATTCCTGCGTTCTATATTGGAGAAGAGGTTTTTGTTGCAAAAACAGCAGAAGAAGCATTGGCGAAAGCCAAAGAAAAGCTGAATAATCCAAACTTGACAATCGAAGATTTGCGTCAAGATGAAGATGTTTTAGATACTTGGTTTTCTTCTTGGCTGTGGCCAATGTCTGTTTTTGACGGTTTTGAAACTCGGGAAGAATTGGATTATTATTATCCAACTTCTGTTTTGGTAACCGGTTGGGATATTATCTTTTTGTGGGTTGCGAGAATGATTATCGCTGGTTATGAGTTTGAAGGAAAACGTCCGTTTGAGCAAGTTTACTTTACGGGAATGGTTCGTGATCAGAAGCGTCGCAAGATGAGTAAATCACTTGGAAACTCTCCTGATGCGTTGGAATTGATTGAGCGATTTGGTGCGGATGGCGTTCGTTTTGGAATGTTGTCTTGTGCTGCGGCTGGAAATGATTTGTTGTTTGATGACAAACTTTGTGAGCAAGGTTCTAAGTTTTCTAACAAAATGTGGAATGCTTTACGCTTGATAAAAGGTTGGGAAGTTGTAGACAAAAATCCAAATGCAAATTCTCAAATCTTAAATAATTTGGCGATTGCTTGGATGAATAATAAGTTGCAAAAAGAGTTGGCAAACTTAGAAGAAAGTATCAAGGCTTTCCGTTTGTCTGATGGCTTGATGAATTTGTATAACTTTATGTGGAACGAGTTTTTTGCTTGGTATTTGGAAATGGTGAAACCTGTTTACGGTGAACCGATTGACCGCAAAACGCTTGACGCAACGATTGATTTGTACGAGCAATTAATGACGGCTTTACATCCGTTTATGCCGTTTATCACGGAAGAGATTTGGCATGAATTGAAAGACCGTAAAGAAGGCGAAGATTGTATTATTTCAACTTGGCAAACTGGTGGCGAATTTGATACTACTTTATTAAAAGATGTTGAATTTACACAATCGGTTATTTCAAATATTAGAGATATTCGTAATCAGAATCAATTAAAGCCTAAGGAAAAGTTGACTGTTTTTATGCAATCAACGGACGCTGCAAAAGCATTTTTAGCGAACGAAAAATCAAATGCGTTATTAATGCGTTTGGGTTATTTGGCAAGTATCGAATTGACGGAAAATGAACCTGAATCTACGGTTGCGTTTGTAACTGGTGCAGAGAAATTCTACGTTAAAATTGAAAAAGAAATTGATGTTGAAGCAGAGAAAAAACGTTTGACTGCGGAATTAGCACGAGCGAAAAAATTCTTGATTGGTACAACGAAGAAACTTAGCAATGAACGTTTTGTGAACAATGCACCTGCGGCTGTTGTTGCGAAAGAAAAGCAGAAGTTAGCTGATGGTGAAGCGAGAGTGAAATCGTTGGAAGATAGTTTGTCTAAATTGAATTAATTGAAAATTAAAAATGGATAATTGAAAATTGTTGTCTGTAAATATGGAAACGCCTTGTTCGGTTTAAAACTGAATGAGGCGTTTTAATTTTTATAAAAAATACGTAAATTGTTTCTTTATCAATTAATCAATAATCCTATGAAAAAGAAATACAACTTTAATCCTGTCAAAACTATATTTTTAATCGTTGCATTTCAGTGCGTAATATTTAACCTTAGTTTTGCTCAACCGTTTATCACGACTTGGAATACCAGTAATGTTGGTATAAATGATAAATCTATCAAAATTCGGACGCATCCAAATGAAACTTATAATTACGATGTAGATTGGGATAATGATGGCATTTTTGACCAATTCGGAATAACAGGAGATATGACACACACTTACAATTCTCCTGGCATTTATACGATTGCAATACAAGGTGATTTTCCCCGAATATTTTTTGATGGTTCATGGGGAAGTATGTATAAAATTATATCTGTAGAACAATGGGGAAACATAGTTTGGACATCAATGGAAAGTGCATTTGAAGGTTGCAATAATCTTCAAATAAATGCAGCAGATTCTCCTAATCTTTCTATGGTTACTGATATGAGTCAAATGTTCTACAATGCAAGTCATTTCAATAGTGATAGTAGTATTAATAATTGGAATGTAAGTAATGTAACGAATATGAGTCAGATGTTTGCTCAAGCCTATCGTTTTAATCAGGATATCGGAAGTTGGAATGTAGGTAATCTTATAAATATGAGCAAAATGTTCTATTTGGCAGATAGTTTTAATTGTTATATTGGAGGTTGGAATGTAAGTAATGTGACAAATATGGAAGGTACTTTCTGGGGTACTGAAAGTTTTAATCAAAAGATTGATAACTGGGATGTAAGCAGTGTAACAAATATGAGTGAGATGTTTAGCTATACCAAAAGTTTTAACCAAGGTATCGGGAATTGGAATGTAGGTAATGTAACAAATATGCATAGAATGTTTAGAGGTGCAGGTAGTTTTAATCAAGATATTGGAAATTGGGATATTAGTAATGTGACTGATATGAACACGATGTTTTGGGCTGCTTTTGATTTTAATCAAAATATTGGAAATTGGAATATCGCCAATGTAACTGATATGCATGGAATGTTAGATTATTCGGGTTTCAAAATTGTAAATTATGATAGCACTTTAATAGGTTGGGAAAGTCAAGGGGGTATTAATAAAAATTTAGGTGCCAAAGATTTAAGATATTGTCATGCTGATAGCGTAAGAAGTCGTTTGATTAGTACTTATGGTTGGTCAATTAGTGGAGATAATTATAATTGTTTTAATGTAAATTCAGAAAATAAATTACAATTTAATGCTTTTGAAATATATCCAAATCCAACACAAGGACAATTGAATATTGATATTGAGTTTGATAAACCGTTGAATGATATTTGGATAGAAATAGTCAATGTTCAAGGACAAGTATTTAAAAGACTACATTTTGATGAAAATCAAACTCGTATTCAAGAACAACTTGATTTGACTGGTTTAATGAATGGTAATTATTATTTGGTGCTTCATCATCATCAAAATACAACTGTGAAAATGATTACTCTGAATTGATGAATAAACAGGATTTACTCAAAGTAAGAAATAAAAAAGGTGTAATTGGTACGAAATTAAATAAAAAATGAATATTCGAAATTGGAAAAATCAGCTGATTGAAAAATTGTTCAATACAAAAGATGTTGTTGTTTTAGAAGAAGTAGAAACGGTTTTAAAAAAGACAGATTCACTAAGAGAACGTATTTGTAAACCAATGCGTAAAACGATTACAGTTGAAGAATTGGTCATAGAACAAAATTATCAACCGATTACAGCCGAAGCATTTTTCAAAGAAGTTGATGAAATTGATTTGGATGAAAATATTGACAAACTACTCGAAATGTTAGATTGATGGACTATTTATGGGATACTAATATTTTGCTTCATTTTTTGAACAAAAGTGCGGCTGCAAAGCAAATTCAAAAGCGTTATAATCTACTAAATGCTGATAATCAACAATTTATTTCGGTTGTTTCTATTGGTGAAATAAAATCATTAGCCAAAAGGCGGAATTGGAAGAAGGACAAACTTAACCGTTTATTTAAAGTTTTAGAAACGTTTATAATTGCAGATATAAATGTGGAAGAAATTATCGAAAGATATGCAGAAATAGATGCTTTCAGCCAAAAAAAAATGATTAATAAATCTGTCAATTATTCTACAAGAAAAATGAGAAAAGATATTAGAACGAATATGGGAAAGAATGATATTTGGATTGCAGCAACTGCTTCTGTTTTACAAATTACATTAATTACCGCAGATAAGGATTTTAAGCATTTAAATAAAGTGTTTTTAGATTTGAAGTTTATTAATTTGAAATCATTGGAATAAAAAACGCTTTGTTCGGTTTGAAACTGAATGAGGCGTTTTTCGTTTTAATCATCGGAGAAAACGTCAAATAATCAAATCTTTACCATGAAAACAGATAAATCAATCAAATTTCTATTAGCTGTAATCGCTATCAACTTGACACTTTTAACGATCAGTGAGTTAGACTTGCTGCCAAAAGCTTATGCGAATGAAATGAGTTCTACGTTCAAAACACCTTATGTAAATTATGGCTTAGTTCCCTTAAATCCTGATAGTACGATAACGGTTAGTTTAAGTGATGAACAATTAAATCTATTGCGACCAAAAACGAATACAATTCAAAATGTTAATTTAGTACAGGTAAATGGAGAAAAACCATGTGGTACAAGCTGGAATCATTGTTTTGAACTTGAAGTAGATACTGATTAATAGATTCAGTTGGAAATTAATACAATGTAAAAAAGGAATAACTTGTAGCAATTTTTTAATTAATTATAAATTTACAAACCTTTTAAATCTAACAACCATGTTTTTTAGAAAACTAACTTTTACCCTTTTTTTAATGTTTTTTATTACTTCGATTTTTGCCCAAATAATAAATATTGAATCTACGACCGATTTGAAAACCAATTACAAGATTATCGAAATCAAAGAAACTCAAACGGTAACCTTAAATAATGAAAAATTCATTGTTGCTTTAGCGAATATTCGATTACCTAAATATCGTATTGGTGTTGCGTTGATGTTTTTTGATTTGGATGGAAATCTAATTAAAGAACAATCATTTGATGATGAAAAATATAATTTCAAAGCTGGTGCAATTATTCAGGACAATGACGATTGTCTATTAAAAAATATATAAATCACAGGAAATTAAAACCTAAAACCTTCATCAAGTACCAACTACTATTATGATTAAAAAAAATCACCTTTTTATTGTTAAAAACAATGTAAAGCTATTTTTTATGTGTTGAACAATTCACACTAAACCCTTCCTACTAAAAAAATAATATTTCAATTACTATCTTTGCGACTTTTTGAAACGAAATGTATTTTAAGATTATGTAAAATAGCTGGTTTTGAAAGGTGACAATAAGATTTTGAAAAAAATCAATAACTAATCACAAATCACTAAATTGCTAATCACTAAAACTAAAATATTAACAAAATGCCATATTTATTTACTTCTGAATCTGTATCAGAAGGACATCCGGATAAAGTAGCCGATCAGATTTCAGATGCGTTGGTTGATCACTTCATTGCATTTGATCCAAGTTCAAAAGTAGCTTGTGAAACATTAGTAACGACAGGTCAAGTTGTTTTGGCAGGTGAAGTCAAAACACAAACCTATTTAGACGTACAACAAATCGCTCGTGATGTCATTGAGCGTATTGGTTATACAAAGTCAGAATATATGTTTGAAGCAAAATCTTGTGGTGTTTTGTCTGCGATTCATGAGCAATCTCCTGACATCAATCAAGGTGTTGAGCGTGCAGTTGCAGAAGAGCAAGGTGCAGGTGATCAAGGTATGATGTTCGGTTATGCAACTAACGAAACGGATAATTATATGCCTTTGGCTTTAGATTTATCGCACAAAATCTTACAGGTTTTGGCGGATATTCGTAAAGGTGGAGAAGAAATGACGTACTTACGTCCAGATAGCAAATCACAGGTAACTATCGAATATTCTGACGATAATACACCGTTGAGAATTGATACAATCGTTGTTTCTACACAACATGATGATTTTGATGAAGATGAAACAATGTTGGCAAAAATCAAAGCTGATGTTATCAATATCGTTGTTCCTCGTGTGAAAGCATTATGTAAAGATGCTGTTCAAGAATTATTCAATGATGCAATTACTTATCACGTAAATCCTACTGGAAAATTCGTAATCGGTGGACCTCACGGTGATACTGGTTTGACTGGTCGTAAGATTATCGTTGATACTTACGGTGGAAAAGGTGCTCACGGTGGTGGAGCTTTCTCTGGAAAAGATCCTTCAAAAGTGGATCGTTCAGCAGCTTATGCAACTCGTCACATTGCGAAAAACTTGGTTGCTGCTGGTGTTTGTAATGAAATTTTAGTACAAGTTTCTTACGCAATCGGTGTTGCTCGTCCAACGAACATTTATGTAAATACTTACGGTTCTGCGAATGTTGAGCAATCAGATAGCGAAATTGCAAACATCGTTGATGAAGTATTCGATATGCGTCCTTATGCTATCGAAACTCGTTTGAAATTACGTAATCCAATTTATTCAGAATCAGCGGCTTATGGTCACATGGGAAGAACTCCTGAAATCAAAACAGTTTCTTTCAAAAATGGTTCTGGTCAAATTTTAGAGAAAGAAGTGGAAACATTTACTTGGGAAAAATTAGATTATGTTGATGCTGTGAAAGCTGCTTTTGGACTTTAATCAGTTCGCAGTGAGCAGATTTCAGTTGGCAGTTTGTCGATGAAATCTATTAACTAATTTTTATAGATATTAAAACCCAATCTCATTTTTGAGGTTGGGTTTTTTGTTTTTTAATATCAATATTTTATGTAGCTTTATCCATTACTTTATAAAAATCCATTATGAAAATACGATATTTAATTATTGTTTTAATCTTATTCTCCATTCAATTATTTGGACAAAAAACGAATAATACAACGATTTTTGAACCAGTTCCAAGCTGGGTAAAAACATATCCGAAGCCTAAATTAAAAGCGGAATATGATTTAAGTTTGGTACGTGTACATAAGGAAACGCAGTACAATCAAATTACTGGAGAGAATTACAATCGTTTCTTTTTTTATATCAATGATGTGAACGGAATTAATAAACTAAGTACGTTTTCAGAGTATTATGAACCTGCTTATCAAGCGTTTCACTTACATAAAATTGCGATTCATCAAGGAGAAAAAGCAACAGTTTTAACGAATGAATTACATACGGAAACGATTCATTTTGATGAAAAAATCGGAACAACTCAATATGATGATGATGCTAAATTTATTATTCATTTTGACAGATTGAAAGTCGGCGATTTGGTCGAAATCTCGTATTCAATAAAAGGAAAACAGCCAGATTTGGGTAACTTTTTATTCTATCGCAATAATATTGAAGGGAAAGATTTCGTAGGTATAAATTATGATAGAATCTTAGGTTATCCAGATAAGGCAATTCATTATACCTTATTAAATTCGGATGAAAAACCAACGATAAAAAAGAATGCGAATTATACTGAATTGGAATTAATTACTACGGCACAAGAAACATTTAATGAAACGGAAAAACACTGGTTTATTCCACATAAAAAACTTTATGTTTCAGATATGTCGAGTTGGAATGACCTTGTGAAATTAGATTTAAAAAATCATCAATTAGAAATTCCGCCATCAAAATCCATTCAAAACAAAGTCAATTTATTAACAAAAGGAATTAAACAAAAGGACGAAAAAATCATAAAAATATTTGATTTTATTCAGCGTGATATTGAGTATTTAGAATACGATTTGATTGAACCAAAACGACCCGAAGTGACGCTTAATAAAGGTTATGGAGATTGTAAATCCATGTCGTTGTTGACGATTAAAATGTTGGAATGTATTGATGTTGATGCTTATCCTGTAGTTGTGAATTCAAAAGGAATTGACGATAGATTAATTCATTCTAAAGCATTTATTTTTGACCATGAAGTGATTGAATTTATATACGAAAATGATACGATTCTATTTGATGCAACGATGAATTTTAAAGAAGGAAAATCGTATAAAAGAGCAGTTAGCGATTTTCGATATGGTTTGCGAACAATCGAAGGAAGTAATAAGTTAACTCGATTTTCTCATCAAACAGCAGGAAAAATCGTCTATAATGAAACAAGAAAAGTCAAACGAAATTATGATGATGAATTAGAATATTATAGTGATAAAACAGTCATTTTTGAAGGGAATTTAGCCGCAAAAATGCACGAACTAAAGGAAGATTTCAATCTCCGTATAATGTGGGAAGATGGTGTAAAAGACTATTATTCAAATACTTGGTGTGCTGCTTCCGAAGGTTTCCATCAAGATTTTTCTTATGATGAATTTATTCCAAAATTTACGATAACGGTCGATAATCAAATGTGTCATTCATATCAAATATATAGTTCTGAAAATGACGATATATTGAAATTATTTCCGGATTTACTCAAATCTTGGTGGCACAGTTTTGAGGCTCAAAAGTCCAGTCGTTTGTTTGAAATATTGCCTTTCAATGATGTAACATTTAATTATAAAATCGTTTTGGAAGATTCTATTTCTATCAAATCGGATTCTATTTTTATTAAAAATGATTGGTTGGAATACAAACAAGTTATCGAAAAAAAAGGCAATATTATTTATGCAACTTATCACATCAAAACTTTAAAACCATATTTGCCAAATCAACGATTTAAAGAAGTAAAAAGTGTCATCGAACAGATTCAAAATGATATGGTCATTTATATTGATAAACGCTACTTGCCAAAAGAATCAAAATGGAAAAATTCTAAAAATTATATTCCTTTTTTTATGATTGGTTTATTCCTTACGTTTATCGCTACTGTTTGGTGGATTATTCGAACATTGCGAAAGCGTAAAAAGCGAATCATCGAGTTAGAAACGGAAGTGGAGGAATTGAAAGGACAATTAAGTTAAAATATATTAGATTGTTAATAGGTGGAAACTGTTTTGGAAATGTCTTTAGTTTGAGTTTATGAATTAACTGTTTCATTGACAATTTTTGCCACGAATGCACGAATAAATATTATTAATTAATTTTTTTGTTGAAAATTAATGCATTTATGGCTAAAAATAATTTAATAAACGATGTTTTGGCAAAATATGTTAAAGAACCAAAATCTTATCTTCAATAAATATAAAAGAACAAAACATGACACGAAAAGAGTTTTTGAAAGACATTACAGCATTAGGAATTGGCTTACCTTTTTTGGGTGCGTTATTGGCTTCTTGCGAAGACGATCCATTATTAAATCCCGATTTCAATATTGACTTTTCGGGAAAAGTTTTGATTATTGGTGCTGGTTCGGCAGGATTGACAGCTGGTTATATTTTGAATAAGTATAATGTTGATTTTCAAATCATTGAAGCGGCTGCTGTATTCGGTGGAAGAATGAAAAGAAGCGATGATTTTACAACTGTTCCGATTGATTTAGGTGCAGAATGGATTCATACAGATCCTGATATTTTATCGAATATTGTTAATAATTCTGATTTAAGTGTTGATATAGATTTAGTTCGTTATCGACCACAAACACATGCGACTTGGGAAGATGGTCAATATAAAAAACGCAATTTTGCCAGACATTTTTATGCTGAATACAAATTCAAAAGTACAACTTGGTATGGCTTTTTTGAAAAATTCATTGTCCCAGATATTGCTGATAAAATCGTTTATAATACACCAATAAATTCAGTCAATTATTCGGGCGATAAAGTTGTAGTGAGAACGGCAAACAATGAAATATACGAAGCGGATAAAATTCTAATGACCGTTTCGACAAGTATTCTAAAAAGTGATATGATAACTTTTACACCGAGTTTGCCAACCGAAAAAACTCAAGCACTTGACCGTGCTTATATGCCTGATGGAATCAAAGTTTTCATGGAGTTTTCAGAACGTTTCTATCCCGATTTATTATCAATTGGCGGTTTGATTGGTGAGAATGCACAAGAACGACTTTTCTATGATGCTATGTTTAGAAAAGAGGTTTCTAACCATATTTTAGCCTTATTTAATGTCGGAGAATCTGCTGGAGAATACACAAATTTAGCAACCGAAGACGAAATTATCAATAAAGTTCTAAGTCAGTTAGATGAGATTTTTGATGGTAAAGCCAGCGAAACTTATCAAAGTCACATCATTCAAAATTGGTCAAAAGAGCCTTATGTTTTGGGTTCATATACATATTTCACTTCTGATGATGAAGCAACGGTCGAGGCTTTAGCGGCTTCAATTGATGATAAGGTTTACTTCGCTGGTGAAGCGACTGTTTACGAATCTGGTTCAACTGTTCACGGTGCAGCAGAATCCGCTTATGAAACGATTCAGACGATGTTTTAAATTTTAATGTGTTGATGTATTAAAGTGTTGAAGTTGTCAAAACGAAACATGAATACGTCAACACTTCAATACATCAACACAACTCTAATGAAAAAAGCCATTATTATATTAATTTTTCTCTGTGCAAATATTGGATTATTCGCACAAGCCTATTTATCAAAATTTCCAATTGCCATTTCCTATTATGGACATTATGGATATCAACCAGGATTGAAAATCGGGACGACTTATGCTTTTAAAGAGTGGAGAAACAAAGACCGTTCAAATTCACCGATTCAACAATTAACGATAAATCCGCAAATTGGTTTTTTCTTTTATCCTCAAACGAGTACTAACCTTGTTTTGAATACGGAGTTTGGATATTATCGAAAACCAGTTATAAACAATAGATATTTTATTTTATCTGTCGGTTTAGGTTATATGGCAGAGTCACAATTATTAAGTATCGCTATGAATATTGGCAATGGCTCAACGACTGAAAAAGAAAGAGAATTGTTACATTATTTTATGCCAACAATAAATTATGAATTCGGGAAAGAATTTAAAAAGATTGATGCTAATTGGTTTGCCAAACTTTCAGCTGGAACAAAACTTTCTACTCAACACGAATCGAACGCAGTTGTCTTTACAGAATTTGGTATTCGATGGTATTTATAAATAGTATAATCTGTTTAATACCAATATTTTTGAATGAATTTCAACTAAAAAATAACAAAACTATTCAAAAAACTTCCTAATCTTGCATTGATTTTAAAAGTGACGCAAAACGACCAATCACTAATCACTAAAAAACTAATCACTAAAAATGAAGATATTTTGTATCGGTAGAAACTACGTAGAACACGCCAAAGAATTGAGTAATCCAGTTCCAAAAAAGCCATTGATTTTCATGAAACCAGTAACTGCTTTGTTAAGAAATAGCAAACCATTTTATTATCCGAATTTTACGGAAGATTTGCATTATGAAGCAGAAATTGTATTAAAAATAAATGGTAGTTGTAAGCATGTTGAACAAAAATTTGCACACAAATATTTTGATGAAGTCTCAATAGGAATTGACTTTACCGCTCGTGATATTCAAGCTCAATGCAAAGCAAAAGGACATCCTTGGGAAATTGCGAAAGCATTCGATAATGCCGCTCCGATTGGCGAATTTATTCCATTCAAAGATTTGAAAAATGACGAAGCAATAGAATTTCATTTATTAAAAAATGGCGAAAAAGTACAAATCGGAACGACCAAAGATTTGATTTTTGATTTTAGTTATCTAATCAGTTATTTATCTAAATACTTTACATTAGCCACAGGAGATTTGATTTATACAGGAACTCCAGTAGGAGTTGGCCCAGTGAAAATCGGTGATGTATTAGAAGGATTTATAGAAGGAAAGAAGTTATTGCATTGTGATGTGAAATAATTAACAAAGTTTCACGACAAAGGCAAAATCTACGAGTGAGCATCCTAAAAAATAATGTTAAAAAATAATGTTAAAATTTCGCCTTGTATAACTCACAGCCATTCTCGGTTTAAAATAATTCGTAATGTGTTTTGCTGTAATTAGTGATTTTTACGATAATCTGCAATCTAAATTAAGTAAGAATTCGACGGGCGATTTTAAATCGCCCGTCGAATGTTCTTATTTTGAACTTTT
>JBGCFH010000219.1:0-2269 GCA_045106825.1 Saprospiraceae bacterium
GTTACTTAATGATGAAAAATAAAAACTGGCTACAACAAAAGCAGTTACTATGTTAAAACCAAATAAAACTCTAAAAAAATTATAAAAAAGTAGATATATAAGTAATTTTTGGATTGGAGCAAAGAATGGTCATTAGCCCATTGCTATCGTTTTGGGATTTTCTGACCAAAAACTATAGCAACTGCTGCTAAAAGAAGCAAATTAAACCCATTTTTGCTTCGTTTTTTTAGGTTTGACTCCACAAAATCCTGTTCTTACGGTGTAGAATTTCGTGGAGTCAAACCTAAAAAAAAGACTTGAAATTATAATTTTAAAACCTTGTTCGAGGGAAAAATATTCCCTTTTTACGTCCAGTATTTAATACCTTGTATTAGTCTTTGAACAAAGGTAAAATCAACTTCATTTTTAGGCTTTCTTTAATTCCCATTCATGAAATTTATCATACGGTTGCCCTGATTTTACGACGGCAAATATTCGGTGTAATAACTTATTTTTTACTGCATTCAAAACCTTGCCTGGCATTTTTCCTTCTTTTATTTTTCGTTCGTAATATGTTCGTAAACCACCATACTTTCTAATCGCACAACCTGCCGCATTGGTGATCATCTTTTTGCCCAATTTATCCGCAAAATTCGACGTTCCTTTTTTCTTGTGTAAACTTGTACCCGAAGAAACTTCAAACGGTGCAATGCCTATTTGACAAGCAAATTTTCGAGCATTGGTAAATCGCTTAAAACTACCTGTTGCAACCAATAAATAAGCACCCACCAAAAGAGAAACACCTTCTACAGAAGTCACTAATTTAAACAACCGTTTCAGCTCTTCGTCTGATGCTATAATTGTTCGCATTTGTGCTTCACATTTTTGAATATCTCGCTCAATACTCGCTACCGTATCCGCTGATAAACTTCTCTTTAGAGCCGCTATTTCATCCATCGATATGCTTTCGTAAGCTTTTATCTCCAAAGTTAATTGGTATTTGATTTTCAATAACTTAGCTCTATTTTTATGCACAATCTCCAAGAACTTCAATGCGAAAGAAGGCATCGTAAATAAGCGAAAATTATCTACATGACGATAAGCATAAGTTGCGATATTTCGAGCATCCGTTTGATCACTTTTTCCACGCCTCAAACCCATGGAATGTTTGATTTGATACGCATTTTCAACCCAAGTAAACGCACCTCGTTCACTTAAATATTCGGCGATAGCTAAGTGATAAATCCCGGTACTTTCCATACAAAATACCGTATTTTCCTTTTTATAATCAGGAAGTTTTTGGACTTTTTGATGTAATTTTTTCCAACCTTTTACCGTGTTTCCAACCTCAAAACTTGTACAAATTCGTCCCATCATGAGCACCGAAACATCCAATTTTAGCTTGGACACATCTATTCCGATGAAGAGTTTAAATGCTTGTTTTTCTGTCTTTTTCACTAATTCTTTTTCAGATAATAATTTGTTTTTTTTAATCATTTTCAGTAGCTTTAAAGCGTTTTAAAAATGACGATATTTAGCGTATAAACTAATTTATTTTTCAGGCTCATTATTAGGTTAAAAATTAAATATGCTAAACACATTTTCAATTTTTCCTGAGTTACTATTTGAATTCATAAATTAGCGTCTATTTGTGCTATTGAATAGCATCAAACAGACCATTATTGCCTTATTTAAGTTCGATTTATTCAGCATGGGTTATGCCTCTAAAATCGCTTAAATGGAAAGTACCTTAACTGCTTTATAGGTTAAAGCAAAGTTGGACAATTTTTACTATCCTACTTTATTTCCTGAACATCGTCTTAGGCTCTACTTTCAGCAATAATCTTCTATCGTCTTTTAGTATTTTTAGAACTTCAACTATAAGATAAGTACAATTTATACATATTATTATGTATTATATATGCTTATTTTATAATTTTGTAAAACTAATGAACATCGTCCAGTTCGTCAAATGACATCACCGTCGTTGTTGCAGACGTTGGCGGAAATTAAAAAATAAACAAAATAACTGACGAAAAATGAATTATTGAATTATCTAACAATAAAGTTAATTCCATTTTTAATTTTTATAGTCAAAAAACAAATTTTAAATATATGAATTTCTTAAAAAAACTATTCGGTAAATCTAAAAATGATAAGCAATTAAACATTTCACAAAAACCTACATCTAATAAATCTAAAGAGAATACAAATAGAAATATAGAAGAATTAGAGAAAAAAGCTATGGAAAATCTTGATTCTTTGTCAGAACAAGATAAAGATTTATTTC
>JBGCFH010000022.1:0-4066 GCA_045106825.1 Saprospiraceae bacterium
TGAAGTTACGATACCATTTACTTACATTGATCCAAATTCTACATGGCCAAATTATGTATATATCCATGAAGTATTTCATGGGATTCGTCAATGATGATTTATTAACAAACAAAAATTAAAATAAATGAAATATATATTATTAACCATAGCTGTAAGTATTTCGCTTATAGTTAATGGACAGGATTGTAATGATTATACTTTTTCAACTTATCCTAATACAGCAGTTAATACTCAAGATCCCGCACATATTAATCTTGATTTTGATTGGACAGATCAAGTTTTTGATTTTTATAATTTGGGAAATTGGGGAACAGGTAGTTCTCCATTTTTCCAGACCAATGGGAATCCTTATATGACTCATTTTCACGAATCACAAGATAAAGATTCTGAAGATGGCTGGGAATTATTATTTTATGATTTTGGCACTCAAATTAAGTTAGATGATGAAACGGGTGAACCTGTTATTAATAATAATACTGAAGCTTACGAAGTAGAACCTACACCTGACACAGAAGCTAATAATCCAACTTTTATATTATACAATCGTTATACAGGTATTGCACGTGTATTTGCAAGAGTTCAACAACAATTTGGAGGTTATACAATGGCACGTATCAAATTATATTTCGTAAACGCAGGAGGACAAATTCAAACATCCTTAATAAATGACCATAATACTTTATTACCTTTAGATCAGTTTTTTGCCGATCCCTCTTATGACTCTCCTGTAGCTTTTATTAATACACAAGGAAAATGGTTTTATACGGATTTCTTTATGAATTATGATCCTTGTACTTGTGATTTTGAATCTGAATTACGATTAGAAGTTCGATTAATAGAAGAAGCAACGATAGATTTGAAGGGACAGACAAATGGTGATATTGTATCAGTGACAAATAAGGCAACCGTAAATGATAAAGCAGGTAATGCTTTCTCAATCGGTGGGAAGGCGTTATTAAGTGGTAATGCTGACTTTCAAAAAACTTTGAAGGGATTTAAGGATATAGATGACTTTCGAGCAAAGCAATTTAAAGAAATTAATAAACACTTACCTACTCAAATACAGCAAGATTATAAGGATAAAGTAACTCTGTTTCAACAAGCATTAGTTGATAATGAGTTTATGCGAGATGCTTTAGAAATCGTTCCTTATGTTTCTACTGCTTTAGCATTTGTTGATTTATTTGTAGGAGGTGGTAAAAAAGATAGTAGCTCAGATCCAATCGAATTGCATCCTTTAACTATGCAATCAATGAGTGAATACTATGGAACAATAACTTCTAATCAACTCTATATTGCTCAAGATTTTTGGCTTCCTGGTTCTGATAACGTAAATAGACCGATACGAAAACGTCCATGGTATAATAAAACCTTAGGTGTTTTTAATTTGATTACAACGCCGAGTGTTAAATTTAACCATTATTACACAACTGAAGAGAATTATGAAGAGAGAGTTATTGAAGAAACTCGGAATTGTTCCATTGAATTTACCGATGATTTAGATTACGTAATCAACTATAACGCTGGTTTTGATGCAACAAATTTTCCTGATATTGAAGGAGAATTAGTCTTTGAATTTGATGAACCAATTCATCCTCAATTAATATTTGAAGATCATCAAAATTTAATCCATGATGTAGTAGGAAGTCGAGTCATTACTAAAAGAGTCCCTATTAGTTGTATAAATGATGCTTTTGATTTGAGTTTTTCTATTAAACAACAACTTCCTCTTACACATACTATACCATCAATAATTGATATAAAAATTAAATTATATGTTAATTTAAGGCGAGCAGATGCAGATGATTTTACTCAAAATGTATTATTTGTTGGTGCATATCCTCTTAACATAATACTTGATAATAATATTAACTTAACATCAAATCCTTTTGCAAATATTCAAGATGTAATTAATTTAGAAAATACAGTAATTACATCAGATATTCGTGCTTGGGAAACCATTAACATTGGAGAAAATGTTATTTTTCAACCACCAAATGGAAGTTTGTTGAATATTACAGCAGGAAAGGAGGTCAATATTTTAAGTAACACTAATGGTACACAAATCTTTCAAAATACAAGGATAAAGACAGAAAATCTATTTGCAAACACTTGCAAAGGAACAAATCCTCCGCAGACTGAATCACAAATTCGATCATTTTGTGCAAGTAACACCTATCAAAAAGAAGAAAGAGGTTTCTTGAAAAATGCTAATGCTATAGATAATGAAAAACTAAAAGTTACGGCACAATTTAGTGTTTTACCAAATCCTACAACAACTTTTGTGAATATTGAGTCAGGGCAATCTTATCAACTCAATGTATTTAATATGCTTGGACAGCAAGTTAGATTACAAAATGGTGCGATAGGAACGCAACAATTAAATATGATGGGTTTTGAAGCAGGAATTTACTTCTTTGCTTTTGAATTTGAAGATGGAACACGAGAAACTGTGAAGGTCATAAAACAGTAAACCGTTAAATTAAAATTGATAAAGTCGATAGGTTTAGGCTTATCGCCTTTTCGTGTAGAGTAACAGATGCTATTAAAATACAACAACAGGAAAAAATCGAAGAAATCTATCTACATCTTATCGAAATGAATCAAGAAATTAAGGCTTTGAAAGCGGAAAATGAGCGTTTGAAGCAGGAGATAGAGGATTTGAAATAAACAATTGTAACAGCAGTCATTCAATAATTTGAATGACTGCTTAAACTACAAAAATAAAATTTCCATGAAAAATACATTCATTTTGCTTTTAGGCATATTCGTAATATTGATTACAAGTTGTAATAAGGATGAACCTGTAGCTTGTACGGATGAAACTAATATTGAATGTCCGAATTATAATCCGTGTCTTGAAGAAAAATTGACCAATGCCGATTTTGAAACGGCTACTATTTTAGTCAGTACAGCACATGCATTTATCTCTGTAAAAGAAGATAGTTTTTATTTAGGCACACCTGTTCTATTCACAGCAAAAGAAGAAGATGTTCTATCTTACGAATGGACAGTTGGTGAAGATGAAAGAGTATTTACAGAACGTGAGTTCAGTCTTAACTTCAGTTTGTCAGATTCTGTCATTCTATTAAATCGTCCTTTTCCTATTCAACTTATTGTGACTCGAACACCAAACACAGATTGCTTTCCGTCTGATGACGGTATAGATACGATTACAAAGAATATCTATTTTATTAGTCAATTTGAACAATCACATAAGCAATTAAAAGGAATTTGGATCGGAAGTATGGAACATGAACTTGATAAAGTTTATGAAATTGAAATGTATGAAGAGGCATCTCAAAATGGTCGTCCTTGGCAAAATGGTTATTATAACCTAATTATTAACAATTTAGATAATGACGGTGATGGTAGTTGTGGTTATGAGATAAATTCAGTCGCTTATAGTAGTTTTTACGAAAATCAAAGTTGGATTCAAAATTTATCAGAATGCCAACGTTCGTCTGGTATTCAGCCTTCAAGTATTTTCGGAAAAATAGACAAAAATGGAGATTTACGAATAGAGTGGGTGCAACGAACTCTTGTAGATGGAACTTACGAAAACTTAGAGCGAGTATTCAATGGACGTAGGAAGTAAATTAGTTCAAATTTTTAAAATTAATCAAATGAAAAATATATTTTTAATCATGATTTGTAGCCTCATAAGCTATAATATATGGGGACAATGTAGACCGATTCAGGTATCTACAAATCCTGAATATCCTTTTAACGAAGAGGTCGGTACAAGTAGTCAAGCACATCTTAATAATTTTGATTGGCTGCAAATACCTGATTACTATCCTGTTATTATGTAGTAGGAAATATGTAAACGATAAAGAGGTTGTATTAAAAGCCAAAAAACATCACAAATACAATTTATTAATATTTGTAATATATTAGACTTTATTCTAAATAATTTCGTATAAAGCTGAATTATCTTTTATCGCTACTCTTTCCACGAGGTTTCGGGACAGGCTGTTAGCAAAATACTCATGTAGCAAGGCTACACTCCGTTTTTGCCGCCTCGATTAGCAATAAAATCTAAATTCCCATTCATTACGAAACC
>JBGCFH010000220.1:0-3941 GCA_045106825.1 Saprospiraceae bacterium
GGCAAAAATTGTCAATAAACCAAAAAAATAATTTTGTTAATGAAAAATCTGCGTGAATCTGCGAAATCTGCGTGAGATGATTGTTTTGCAAGGCAAAACGTAATATTTTCATTTTTAAGTTTAATATCAGCGAAACATGAATGATTACATCAAAAAAATCAAAAAATACTCCAAATGAATATTTTAAATAAAATCATCAACACAAAGATTACTCGAACTCCGAATAAACTTATCCTTAAAGTTTTTCCGATGTGGGCAATTATGTTGGTGTATGCTTTGGTGTATTTAAGTGTATTAACTTTCGCATTTTATCTCTCTGGTTGGAGTATGGTTTTGTTATTTTTTTTAGGTTTGGTCGTCTTGACTTATTCGTTTGAAATGGTGAGTTGGTTGGTTCATAAAGTACATAGTTATGATTTGATAATCACAGGTAATGAAGAACAAAAAGCCATTATTCCAAAAGTGCCGAGTTATACAAATATTGTTATTCGACCGCCATTTTTTATTGATATGTTCGTAACGAGTGAAGGCGAAAATATTAAAGTTCTGATAGAGTTTAAAGGGCAAAAATTAGGTTTATTTCGTTTGGCTTCCGCCAATGATTTATCCGTGATTATTGATAGTTTTATGGAATTATTAGAGGTAGAATTAGTTGATAGTTACAAATTGTCAAACAAAGAGTTATTGAGTTTTAAATCAAAGCAAAAAGCAATTGCTCCATATTCTGCTATTCAAATTATGGAATTACAAAATAACTTAACGATTCGTTCTATTGTCAAAAAGAATCAAAAATTAGAATTTAATTTTATTAAAAAACAAATCAAAAATGATAATCAAACCATTGATTTTACTACTATTCAGCAGATTATTATCGTAAGTCATAAGGAACAACAGCAAGTTGCCATCAAACTTAAAAATGGTCAACAAAATATTATTTTTAAAAACAAGACGACAGAAATCACCGCAATTCGGGATGCAAAGCGTTTGAAAGCTATTTTAGAAAAACAACCAGAATTAAGTAAGATTAAGATTGAAATGATTAATTAATACACTTGCATTATTAAAAATTGACACTAACTAAAAAACGGAAGACATTTTCAAAATGCCTTCCGTTTAATATATTTTATCAATTTCATTATCTTAATGAACCATTTCCAAATCATCTACTAAAGCGACTTCAATCGTTGTATTTTCTGTCAAACGTAATAATTCCACTTCCGAAAGTTCATTAATCATCAACGGATCGTAAGCCGTTGTGATTTTTAGATAATTATCTGTGAAGCCAGACATTAAACCTGGTTCTTTTGAGTTTTCAAATAAGACCTTTCGAGTTTGTCCAATGAATTTTTCGTAAAAATGACGTTTTTTCTTTTCAGACAAAATCCGCAACATTTCATTTCGTTCTTTACGAATATGCATCGGAACAGGATTTGGCATTTCTGCCGCCAATGTATTTTCTCGTTCTGAATAAGTAAAAACATGTAAATACGTTACATCCAGTTCATTAATAAAACGATAACTTTCCAAAAAATCATCTTTTGATTCATTTGGAAAACCAACAATCACATCAACACCAATACAACAATGTGGCATCAATGCTCGAATTTTTGCAACTCGACTGGCATACAATTCTCGTTTATAACGACGACGCATTTCTCGTAATTGCTTGTTATTACCTGATTGTAGCGGAATATGAAAGTGAGGTACAAATCGCTGCGAATTGGCTACAAACTCAATTACTTCATCCGTCAATAAATTTGGCTCAATCGAAGAAATACGAAAACGCTCAATACCTTCAACTTTATCCAGTTCTCGAATTAAGTCAATAAACATCGCTGCTTTTTTTGGTTTTGTGCCTTCGATAACTTCCGTTCCGTTTCCAAAATCGCCTAAGTTTACACCAGTTAAAACGATTTCTTTTACGCCCATTTCAGCGATTTTTCGAGCATTTTCAAGGACACTTTCTACTGTGTCACTTCGACTTTTTCCTCTTGCTAATGGAATTGTACAAAACGAGCATTTGTAATCACAACCATCTTGTACTTTCAAAAACGAGCGAGTTCTATCACCAAATGAAAAAGAGTTAACGAAATTTTTCGCTTCTTTAACTTCGCCTGCAAATATCAAACCTTTACCTGGTGCTTTTGATAAATCATCAATAAACTCTAAAATACGAAATTTTTGTGCTGCACCCAAAACCAAATCAACCCCTGGAATATTCGATATTTCTTCAGGTTTCAATTGTGCATAACAGCCGATGACAACGACAAATGCATCAGGAGAATGTTTCAATGCTTGACGCACAACTTTACGACATTTTCTATCCGCAAAATCGGTTACCGAACAAGTATTAATCACATAAATATCTGCTCCTTCATTGAATTTCAACACGCCATATCCATTCTCCCCAAATAATCTTGCTATTGACGAAGTTTCTGAATAATTCAACTTACAACCTAATGTATGAAATGCGACTGTTTTTGGTGTAGCCATTTTCTTTTAAATATTAAGTATGTGTCCCGAAATCTCGGTGATAAGGTAAAAAGTATTTACCGTTTTAACGGATTAGAAATATTTACTTCTACCTTTTTGATAATCAACCACAAAAATACGATTTTTATTGATTTAGTGAGAACAGTATTGTGAATACAAAAGTTTCGAGTAGTTTTTGTACCTCAACTCATTAATGGATTTTTGTAAAATAAAATCATAAAATCTTGTAAAGTGCTGTTTGTTGGGTCAAAAAACTACATTTTGACTTATCAAAATTAATCGGTTTTGGTATAATTTTATTAAAAACGTTATGTCTCTATTGATTTAAAATGTAAAATATAAGTCTTTCCTTTATAGTTAAAAATCTGATTTTCAATTTTAGTAAAGTTAGAAATATCTACTTTTTCTTTATCAAAATCTCTATTTTTAACATGAGATAATTCATAAAATTTAAACCTTTTTAATGTTTGATAATTAGCACCATTAATAACTATTCTTTGGTGATGAATTTCATTTTTATTATTATAAATACTTACCAAACCCTCTATTATCATGGTTGAACGATTATGAACTGTCCTTTCATGGAAATCGACATTTCCACCGAAATCAACACTAAATGTAAGGTTATTATCTTTTTAAATAACTTTTTGAGGAAATTGAACAAACATTATCCCGTTATTATAGATATTAACATCACATGTTAAAATACATTTACCTTTTATAAATTCTTTTGTTACACTATTATTATTTATTGGTTTATCATCCCAATTTTTTTCATTGTTTACTTCAATTTTATCTATTCTATCTTTTTGTAAAAACTTCTTTTGGAATACAGATATTTCAATACTTTCCGTGTAGGTTTTTATTATTTTATCGCTTTCAAAACTGTCAGTGTACAAAAAATCTTCCTTTAATAATACGGTTTTGTAAATTGTATCTTCAACAATTATTTCTTTTGTTGCCATCTCGCCATTTGTGTTATCTTTAGTATATTCAAGCTTACAACTTATTATTGAGCTTATCAATAATAATATTATTATCATTTTTTGAGCATTCATATTTATTATTTTATTGATTGTGTAATGTTTTGTATAAATGATAATGGCATGTTTAGACTAACCGTTTTACACTTTATCAGATAAAGTTAGGTTCAGAAGATAGATTTGTTGATATACAAGAAACAGATTTAAAACGATTAATGAATTTTTTTTAATTATTAAAAGAATGAATAAAAAACGCCATTAAAGTTGAAACGTTAATGGCGTTGTGATTATTTTCTTTTATGTTACTCAACAAACGGATTATTATCAGCAATTCCCCATATGGATTATTTATCCATAAAACTATTCAATTTGAATATCAAAATTATATGCTACAATACGGTAAACTTCCTCCATAGATTCACAAATAAGACTATGAAAAGTAGCCTTTATAGATTCCCAAAGTTT
>JBGCFH010000221.1:0-6902 GCA_045106825.1 Saprospiraceae bacterium
GTTCTCTCGGTAGATTATTTTTTTCTTAGTTTTTGCTTCAAAAGTGGGCGTTTATCGGGATAAGTAACCAAATTTGAAGTGGAAAATAAGGGAAAAAGAAGCAGCGAAGAATGTATATTTATTTGTTTATCAATCCTAATCATCTCCGAGATTTCGGGACAAATAATAAATGAATCATTAAATATGAATAAAGTAAGAGTAGATAAATGGTTATGGTCAGTTCGTATTTTTAAATCTCGGACTTTAGCGACAGATGCTTGTAAGAGTGGAAAGGTAAAAATCAATGATAATAATGTAAAAGCATCGTATATGTTGACTCGTGACGAAATTATTAAAGTCAAAAAAAACGGGTTCAATTATACTTATAAAGTCGTTGATTTAATTGATAAACGAGTTGGTGCAAAGTTAGCAGCACCTTGCTATGAAAACTTAACACCTGAAGAAGAAATGAATAAGTATCAAGATTGGTTTTTAAATCATTCTCGTAGCTTTGAGCGTAGAGATAAAGGTGAAGGAAGACCAACGAAGCGTGATAGACGTACGATTGATAAGTTTAAGAAAAAGGAATGATTTTGTGATTGTTTAGACTTACGAAGTCTTAAATTATCAATGATTTAGACCTACAAAGTCTCAAAGACTTCGCAAATCAAATTACAAAAGTCCAATATAGCAAAACGGCTAAACAGATTTGAATTTGTTAGCCGTTTTTAATTTTTAATAGACTTTAACTATGTTGCTTGACTTCATTTAATTTATTACATAAATTGCAGGATTATAAAATATTGATTATCAATTATTAATCTATAAAAACTCATTATGAAATCAAGTTCAAATTTATTCACGTATCTAACTATTTTATTTTTATCATTTTCTACAATTAGCGTAAACGGACAATGTAAGATTAATGGAACGGTAACTAATAAGGTAACAAACGAACCAATCACTTCGGCTTCGATATTCGTAAAAGGAACAAAAATAGGAACAACTACAGATGTTGACGGAAAATATGAATTAACTTTTAATTGTGATTCTGTAACATTGATTGTTTTTTACGTTGGCTTTGAATCCATAGAAAAAACAGTTGTAGTCAGTGAAATAACAACACAAGATTTTTTATTAAAAAAACTTGATGCGGAATATGAAATGATTACAAAAACGATTCTAAAAACACCAGCATCAACCCGAACTGTTGAAATCCCTGCTGAATATTCAACTGTAACAAAACAAGTAGAAACTTCACCTGGTGTCTATAAAACTGTTACAGAAACTGTTTTGAGAAAAGCTGCTGGAACAAAAGTAGTTGGTACTCCAGCAGAATATGAAACGGTAACAGAATTTAAAGAAGTCACTGGAACTTATAGAGATATAGGCGAGAGCTCAACTAAAGGTTCAACCTCAAAAAAAGATTTATATCAAGCAAGACAATTAACCGCTGGAGAAATCCATGATTTTAGTAAATGGGAAATGTGGCAAGATATTTCTAAAAATCAATTGAATGAATGGCAAAAAAGGTGGAATATGGCTTTTTCGAATCGTTATACGGTTCAAGTAATGAATAAAAATGGTATTCCGATTATTGACAGTAAAGTCGAATTATTGAATGGTAAAAAATTACTTTGGACAGCCAAAACGGATAATACAGGTAAAGCCGAGCTTTGGACAGGTGTTTTTGGTAAGGAAAATATTGATTCAGATAAATTGACTATCCTTGTAACACACAAAAATCTCCAACATAAAATCAAAAAAGTTAAGCAATTTAAAGAAGGCATTAATTTTTTAAAAATAAGAAGCGATTGCCAATCTATTGATGTTGTTGATGTGATGTTTGTAGTAGATGCAACGGCTTCGATGAGTGACGAAATTCTATATTTAAAAACAGAATTAGAAGATGTTATTAATCAAATGCAAACGAAAACAGAAGCGAAAATTAACTTAGGAAGTGTATTTTATCGTGATAGTTCTGATAGTTATTTAACTCGAAAATCTATATTATCAACCGATATTCCAAAAACAATAAGTTTTATTAATAAACAACATGCAATTGGCGGAGGTGATCGACCTGAAGCAGTTGATGCAGGTTTGGACATGGCAATTAATCAAATGAAATGGAGCGAAAATGCATCTGCTCGATTGTTATTTATAATATTGGACGCACCGCCACATCATAATCCTGAAGTTTTGAAAAATATAGAATTGTTGACTAAAAAAGCTGCTGAAAAAGGTATTAGAATCATTCCTCTTACAGCAAGTGGAATTGGTAAGAGTACAGAATATTTGATGCGAAGTTTAGCATTAAGTACAAATGGAACATATACTTTTTTGACAAATCATAGTGGAATTGGAAATAATCATATTGCACCAACAACGGATAATTATAAAGTCGAATTATTGAATGATTTATTAGTTCGTTTATTTGTACAATATACACAAACGATTGAATGTAAAAACGTTGAGGTCGATAGTTTAGAAACATTTGAACTTAAACCTATGCAGGTTTTGAATACAAATATTGTTACAACAGATTCAATTCCATCAATTGTAAATTGTTTCCCGAATCCAACAAAAGGTCAATTAACCATTGAAACCAATAAAGCGTTTGATGAAGTTTTTATTACAGATGCTAATGGCAAAATTATTCAAAGACACCTGAATTTAGAAATAGGAAATAATCGTATCAATTTAGATGATTTTCCATCTGGTTTGTACTATTTGAGATATATTAAAAATGGTAAATCAGGAACAAAGCAAATTGTACTTGTACATTAATTTAGCCTTCTTAGAAAACTTAGTAAAAAACCTGACTTACGAGTTTTTTTTGACCTTGTAAGTCTTAACTACTCAAACTCCGATATTTAGACAATAGACAGATTAAACGCAGAATTTTATAAATACCGAATAGTTACGTATTTCTTACAAATAACTTATGTTGCTAATGACTTCCTAATTATATTTGTGTTTTGATATTTATAATAATGAATGAACCAAACATTCAAAACACTAAAAAAAAGCTATGGAAAATTTAAATGCTTATTTAGAAGCAAATAAAGAACGTTTTTTAGCAGAATTATTCGATTTATTACGAATGCCATCAGTAAGTGCTGATCCAAAATATGCTAATGATGTACGCAATACAGCCGAATTTATCAAAGATAAATTAATCGAAGCTGGAGCAGATAACGTAGAACTTTGTGAAACTGCTGGTTATCCGATTGTTTATGGCGAAAAAATTGTCAATCCTGATTTACCAACCGTTTTAGTTTATGGACATTACGATGTTCAACCGCCAGATCCATTAGATTTGTGGGAAACACCAGCGTTTGAGCCGACTATTCGTAACGAAAAAATCTATGCAAGAGGTGCTTGTGATGATAAAGGTCAAATGTATATGCACGTCAAAGCATTTGAAAGTATGATGGTGAATGGCGAGTTGGCTTGTAACGTGAAATTTATGATTGAAGGAGAAGAAGAAGTTGGTTCATCTAACTTAGAAATCTTCGTCAAAAATAACGCAGAACGTTTAGCTTCTGATGTCATTATCCTTTCTGATACATCTATTATTGCGAATGATTGTCCATCAATCACCGTTGGTTTGAGAGGTTTATCTTACGTAGAAGTAGAAGTTACTGGACCAAATCGTGATTTACATTCTGGTGTTTATGGTGGTGCAGTTGGAAATCCTATCAATGTATTGTGTGATATGATTGCGTCAATGCACGATGAAAATATGCATATTACAATTCCTGGATTCTATGACGATGTAGATGTCGTAAGCGATGCAGACAGAAAAGCAATGAATGAAGCACCTTTCGATTTGGAGGCTTACAAAGAAGATTTAGAAATCGATGATGTTCATGGCGAAAAAACGTATACAACCTTAGAACGTACTTCGATTCGTCCGACTTTAGATGTTAATGGAATTTGGGGCGGTTACATCGGTGAAGGAGCAAAAACAGTTTTGCCTTCTAAGGCTTACGCCAAAATTAGTATGCGATTAGTTCCAAATCAGAACTCGGACAAAATCACAAAAATATTTCAAGATCATTTTGAAAGTATTGCACCAAAATCAGTGAAAGTAAAAGTAACGCCACATCACGGAGGAGAACCTGCTATCACACCAACAGATTCAATTGAGTATGCTGCTGCAAGTCGTGCTTATGAAACAACATTTGGCAAAACGCCAATTCCAGAACGTAGTGGAGGAAGTATTCCTATCGTAGAAATGTTTGAACGTGTATTGGGAATAAAATCTGTTATGATGGGATTTGGTTTGGACGCAGATGCGATTCATTCACCAAACGAATCTTACGGTTTGTTCAATTACTACAAAGGCATCGAAACGCTTCCGTACTTCTTTAAGTATTATGCAGAGATGAAAAAATAGGTGCTTAAGTATAAGATATGAAGTATAAAGTATGATGTAAAATAACATGTAAACTCGTCAATACTTTATACTTCATACTTATTACTTATCTCGGTGGCATTGGTAAAAAAGCAGAGGTTTTACGCATATATTCCTTATAGCCAGGTTTTGTTTTTTGCATTGTTCGTTCTAACATCGCAACGCCTGAAACGAATCGCAACAAAAAATTCATAAATACAGGAACAAAGAAATATAACCAGCCTCCTTCCGTTCCTAAAGCAAACATGAAAAAACCCCACCAAACCATTGCATCGCCAAAGTAGTTTGGATGTCGAGTATATTTCCATAAACCTTTATTCATTATTTTTCCTTTATTCGCAGGATTCTTTTTGAATTGATTAAGTTGCCAATCGCCGACTGCTTCAAAGAAAAATCCAACCGCCCAAAATCCAATTCCGATATATTCAAAAAGACCTAAAGAATCAATATCACTATTATGTGTTACCCAAAATACGGAGGATAAAATCCACAAAATTACACCTTGTAATAAAAACACTTTAAAAAATGAAAACCACCAATAACTATCGCCGGCTTGTCTCCTAAACTCTTGATAGCGAAAATCTTCGGGTTTGCCAATATTGCGGTTTCCGATATGCCAAGCTAATCGAATTCCCCAAATTGTAACCATCAAGGAAAGGACTTGACCTCTAATGTGATTAAATTCGTAATCAGTCGCTAAACCAAAGTAATACCAAGACATAAGAACAAATCCAATTCCCCAAAATATATCAACAATACCAGAATCTTTGAGTTGTAAAGAAAGTAACCAAAGTAAAGTCATCATTCCTAACATCATGGCAAAACCATTGAAATAAGCTCCACCGATATAAAATAAAATCAGTGAACCTAAAGCTAAAAATCCTGCTAATCCTGCTTGTATAAAAGTTGGTTTCATTTCCATTTGATAAATACGGTTTTGTCTGTAATCGTGAAACTACTCAAAAAACGATAAAACTTACTTAATGTTTAGCTAAAATGAATAAAGTAAGTTCTTAAAAAACAAAAGCGAGGATTATTAAAATAATCCTCGCTTCCAAAAAATGTTTATGTAAAATTCTTATAAGGCACGAGCTGCTGCCATAAACTTATTCAAAGCATCTACAGAAGGAATCACTTTAACCATTTTTTTCTCTGCATTATGTTCTTGTAATGTTGTACGTAATGAAGCTGCATCAGATTCTGCTAATTCTGCTGCCGAACCAATACCTGAACGAACTAATAATTCTGCAAACTGACGACCAACTCCTTTTACACGGAATAAATCTGCCATACTTACCCAAGTATCAATTCTTTTTTGTGGAATACCAGCTGCTTCTGCTAAAGTAGCACGAGAAGAATCTGTTGCTCCTTTTTCTAATAAACCTTCAGTTGTTGTTATACCTGCTGCCTCTAATTTTTGTTGGAAAGTAGGGCCGATTCCTTCAATTGAACCAATTTTTGCCATAATTTAATTTTGTTTTAAAATAAAAAAATAAATGTTTAAATTATTGATTATCAATTAATAATCATTTTACTAAACAATAATTGCAATGATAATTATTTTTTCTGTATTAAAAAAGTAAGAAAGTTAATTTAATATCTTCTTAATATTTTTAATCTTCTGACCTTAATAATAATGAATGGTCACTATTTAAATACTAAAAAATATATCCTAATAAAATCGACAAATTCGTATGTAAAAACAATTTGATTTAGATCATTTCTCATTTATTATCTCTATGCTCAACAATTCAATCAAAAATCTATTTAATAACCATTATATCAAACAAATATTCAAGAATAATGAAAATAATATTAATGTTTTTTTTAGCTGTATTATTAACAAATAACCAATCTGTAAAAATAGATTTTGGTAAGAACAAAGATGGTAAAGATTGGCAGATTGTAAATGATGGTGTAATGGGCGGACGTTCACAAAGTACCATTTCATTTGAGAAAAATAGTATGATATTTAAAGGAAATGTTTCATTAGAAAACAACGGTGGATTCGCCTCAATGAGAGCATCTTTCGGCGAGTACGATTTCTCGAAATACGAAACAATGACGATGCGATTTAGAGGAACTGCTCGAAAATTTGCAGTAACAATGCAAAAAGAAGCGGTTTTCTATTTACCAAACTATAAATATTTTTTTACACCAAATCCTGATGAATGGCAAACACTCGAAATGAAATTAACGGATTTTGAAACGTATCAAATGGGTCGTGCAATCGGTGGAACAGTTTCAGAAGAAGATTTAACCAAAATTATTCGTTATGGAATAATTTTGTACGATAAGAAAGCTGGTGATTTTGAATTAGAAATTGATTATATAGAGTTTAAATAAATTGACTTTTATCTTAATATTCACGTTTCGCTGAAACGTAAAATAGAAATCACAATTGCTAAATTTTGCTTCGCAAAATGCTTTTTTCACGCAGATTCACGCAGATTCACGCAGATTCACGCAGATTCACGCAGATTTTCTAATAATTGGTAGAAAA
>JBGCFH010000222.1:0-2793 GCA_045106825.1 Saprospiraceae bacterium
CTAATCGAGGCGACAAAAACGGAGTGTAGCCTTAGCTACATGAGTATTTTGTTAACAGCCTGTCCCGAAACCTCGTGGAAAGAGTAGCGATAAAAGATAATTTAGCTTCATACGAAATTATTTAGAATAAAGTCTAATATACTATTTTAAACAAAACTATAGTTCAATACAAACGAACAACATTAACATTAACATCAATATTAAAATTTAGTATCATGAGAAATTTATTAATAGGTCTAATCTGTTGTTTTTCAGTTTATTCTGCACAAGCAGATTGTGTTGCAGGCGATTGTAAAGATGGTTTCGGAACATATATTTGGTCGAGTGGAGATATGTATTCTGGGTTTTGGAAAAATGGTCAAAAACATTATTTCGGAATGCAATATTGGAAAGATGGAGATTTCTGGTATGGATTATATAAAGATGGAACTCGCAAACCTGGACATGGTTTATATGCTTGGGACGATGGTGATTATGAAGCTCGAACATCTGCGGTGAACTTTACAGAAAAAGGTTGTGTTTCAGGTGATTGTGAAGATGGTTGGGGCGTTTATATTTACGATGATGGTAGTTTACATGCTGGAGGTTGGAAAGGTGGAAAACAACATTTATTTGGAGCGAAATTTTGGGTTTCAGGAGACTTTTATTTTGGAATGTATAACAATGGAGATCGAACAACTCATCATCAAGGATTTTATGTTTATGATGATAGAACTATAAAAACTTATGTTCAACCCACAAAATTCTATCAAACTGGTTGTGTCGAAGGAAATTGCAATAACGGTTTTGGAACATACATTTGGAAAAATGGTGACGTACATACTGGATTTTGGAAAAACGGAGTTCAACATTATATTGGTTTAAAGTTTTGGCACGATAACGATTTCTTTTTTGGAATCTATAAAAATGGAAAACGTCAAAAACGTGGTTTGTATGTTTTTGAAGATGGTTCGAGAGAAATACGCACTTCACCTGTTTATTTTAATAAAGATGCTTCGAATATTCCATCAGATGATGGTGAAGGTTCTAATGTAATTGTGAATAATGACCAAAATACGAATCACGAGGTGATTACTAATACAAACACGGGTTCAAAAACTGGTGATGGAGTAACAAAAGTTTGGGCAATGATTATTGGTATTGCGAATTATCCACATATTAAGAGTTTGAATTATACCGATGATGATGCGTACCGAGTTGCTAACTTCTTACAACGACCTGAAGGTGGTGCTTTACCTGATGAGCAAGTCCGAATTTTGATTGACGAAAGTGCCACACGAAATTCAATTTTATCAGAAACTCGTGCTTTATTTAGTCAAGCAGATGGTGACGATGTCGTATTATTTTATTTCTCAGGACATGGAATGGATGGTTCGTTTTTGCCTCGTGACTTTACTGGTTCTACTAATAAATTGTATCATTCGGAGATTTGTAAAATATTGGAAAGTAGTCATGCAAAGCACAAAATTTGTTTAGCAGATGCTTGTCACTCTGGAAGTTTGGATGAATCCAATAAAGATATGGGAACAATGATTGATAATTATTATAATGCTTGGGAAAATTCATCTGGCGGAATGGTTTTGATAATGTCATCTAAAGCAGAAGAAACTTCTATCGAATATCGTAGTTTGCGTCAAGGTGTTTTTAGTTATTACCTTATCAAAGGATTGAAAGGTGAAGCAAATGTGAACCGAGATAAAATCGTTACCGTTACTGAGTTATACGATTATGTAAAGAAAAGTGTACAAACTTATACGAGTTATAAGCAAACACCAGTTATCAATGGAAAATATGATAAAAATATGCCGATTTCAGTGATTCGTGAATAGTTTTTTTTAGGTATAAAGTATGAGTTATGAAGTATAATGAAAACGCCATAAAATCTAAAGATTTTATGGCGTTTTAAGTTTTAAACCACTAAAACTAATTGTCATCAATTCCTAATTTTGCAAACTTCAACATGATTCGCTTCTCTCCTATTTCATTAAACATAATTGTTGCGACTCGATTGTCACCACCTTCAATGCGTTTAACTTGTCCTCTTCCGAAACGCTTGTGTAATACTTTCATTCCAGTTTTGATACGTGCAGCAGGAACTGGTCTGAAATCTGGAATATCAGAAGTAGACGTTGTTTCTTGTTTGCGAAAACGACTTGGAGCATTTCGAGTGCTAAATTTAACACCAGAAGAAGTGCTACGAGAAGATAATCCACCCATTTGTTCAACGTGTTCATAACCGACTTCATCCAAAAACGGACTTCGTTCATTATTTTGATGTTTACCAAAACGATAACGAGATTTTGCATAACTCAACGTCAAAAACAATTCGGCACGAGTCACTGCAACATAGAACAAACGACGTTCTTCATCCATTCCATCAGCCGAATCTCTCGACATAAATGATGGAAATAAATTGTCTTCCATTCCAACTACAAAGACAGAAGAAAACTCCAAACCTTTGGAAGAGTGAACCGACATTAAGGTCACAACATCATCGCTTTTCTGCTCGTCCAAATCAGTATGTAAAGCGATATTTTGTAAATAAGTTCCCAGTTTTTTATCAGGAATCGTTGCCTCATCAATCACTTCATCATTTTCTACAAAGTCCTTGATTCCATCGAGTAGCGAAGTGAAATTTTCTAAGCGATTTGCACCTTCGACTGTTTTATCATTTTTTAAAGTATCTAAAATACCAGACTTTCGTGCAATTTCCGCAGCGATATCATAAGCATCTTTTTCGTCTAATTTTTTCTGTGTCGAAACGATGATTTTTACAAATCCACCAATTGCTTT
>JBGCFH010000223.1:0-13727 GCA_045106825.1 Saprospiraceae bacterium
AATCCGCCTCTTTAGATAACTCTTTGCTGAAAAAACGCTCAAAAAGAAACAAAAAGTGATTTAATTGCACTTTATGAATCTATAAAATCGGGTTTCTAACCCGATTAAACGCAGAGTTTATTTTGATGCGTTTGCCCTAAATTCGCTGTACCTTTTGGCTTATTTTAATTTCCACCTAATTCCAAGCGAACTTTTTGTTTTTCATCATTCCTCAAATACGTAATTTCTACTTCATCACCAGGTTTATATTTTTCTAATGTTAATAATAAATCATTCCGATTTTTAATATCATAATCATCAATTTTAGTAATAATATCACCTAAGACAATCTCACCATATTTATTACGAGTTGTCGGTTGAATACCAACCTTCGAAGCTGCTCCGTTTTTGATAACTTGCATTACCAAAATTCCTTCTTGTCCTAATTTTTGCATAATACGTTGAGACGCTAACTCGATACCTAAAGTTGGACGATTGATTTTACCAAACTTGATTAAATCAGGAACAACCCAACTCACGACATTAACAGGAATCGAAAAACCGATACCAGCATAAGCACCTGAAGGCGAATAAATTGCGGTATTAACACCGATTAATTCACCACTTGAATTTAATAAAGGGCCACCAGAGTTACCTGGGTTAATCGCTGCATCGGTCTGAATTACATCTTTAATCGGAACACCAGCAACCGATTTTATTTCACGACCTAATGCACTAATGATTCCTGTCGTCAATGTTTGATCTAAACCGAACGGATTTCCAATCGCATAAACCGATTGACCAACCAATAAATTCATCGAATTTCCTTTTGAAATAGGTTCTAATAAATCTTTTGGAGCATTAATTTTCAAAACTGCCAAATCCTTTTCAGGTGCTGCACCAATGAGTTCTGCTTCCCACGTACTTCTATCGGACAAGGTGACGGTTGCTTTATCTGCACCTTGAATCACGTGATAATTGGTAATAATATGCCCTTCTTTATTCCATATAAACGCTGAACCTGTTCCTCTCGGTACTTCCGCAACATCCATTGTCCAATAGTCACGACGAACATTTGAAGTCGTGATAAAAGCGACAGAAGGCGACGCATTTTCAAATAACTTAATCGTTGCTAATTCATCTTGATTCAAAACGCCATTATCATCAGTTGCTTCTTGTGAAAGCACTTGATTGACTTGAACGGTTCGAGGGTTTTGGTTTAAGTTTTCAGGTGTTTTACTATTATCTGCAATCAATAAACCGATTCCAATTCCTATTGCGATTAAAATAATTCCAACGATAATTGTCCAAATACTAATTCTTCTTTTCATGCTGCTGTTTTTATAATGCTTGATTTGAGTTTAACAATCAGATAATGACAAGGGCAAACGCATCAAAATTTGCAAAAATCTGTGTGAGCATAATATTTCAATAAGTTGAAATACTTTAATGATAATTAAAATCACTTGGTGCGTTTGCTCTTGATAATAGACTTTATTCTAAATAATTTCGTATAAAGCTGAATTATCTTTTATCGCTACACTCCGTTTTTGCCGCCTCGATTAGCAATAAAATCTAAATTCCCATTCATTACGAAACCATTTTAGAATAAAGTCTAATGACTACAAATGTAAAATGTTAAAATTATAATTCGTAAGGTTTAACAATGGTTTAAGGTCTTCGTTAAAAAAATTAAATAAAAATGCATTTTGCTTTGCTTTTATTAATGAAAAATCTGCACGAGATAATTGTTTTGCAATGTAAAACGTAATATATTCATTTTTAAATTTGATATTAGTAAAACATGAATATGAAAAAAATAGAAAACGCATCAAATATGACCAGCTCAAAAAATCTTAAAAGTCGCTATATAAGATGGATATTAATAGGTCTAAGTATACTGATTATCGTTTTTTTCGCTTATATCATTCCTCGATTACCAATCATAACTGGTTATGTTGCCAAAGAGGTTTGTTCTTGTACTTTTGTAGCAAAACGTGATATTGAACGAACAAAGAAGGAAGATGTTGGTTACTTTCCGGTTAATTTAGCATCGTTTTCAGTTGATTATGAATCTAAAACAGTTAAAAGTCATATTCTTGGATTATCGTCCGAGACTGCAGTTTATCGTCCAAATTTAGGTTGCACATTGGTACACAATATCGAAGTCGATGAGGTACAACGTCAATCATTTGATTTGCCTGTTTCGGTTATTGATAAAAACTTGCCGTTTCCGAATGGTGATTATGTTGTCGATACATTTCCGAGTAGAGTAGAAGAGGACAAACTGCAAAAAGCAATGGATTTTGCAATGAATTGTAAAGGAACACGAGCTGCTATGGTCGTTTACAAAGGACAAATTATAGGCGAACGATATGCTGAAGGTTTTGACAAAGATTCTCGACATTTAGCTTGGTCAATTTCAAAATCTGTTACCAATGCGTTGTATGGTATTTTAGTGAAAAAAGATATTATTAAGACCAAAGAACCTGCAAATATTGCAAGTTGGAAAGATGAAAGGAAAGAGATTACGATTGATGATTTGTTGCAAATGAATAGTGGCTTAGAATGGGAAGAAAACTATTTTGACCTTTCGGGAGCAACTCTGATGTTATTTAAAAATGATGATTTTGGAGCATTTGCTGCGGAGTCAACTTTAGAATTTAAACCTGCGGAACATTGGGAATATTCTTCAGGAACATCAAATATTTTGGCAGAAATCATGCAGGAACGTATTGATAATCAATCAACTTATTGGTCTTTTCCATATACAGAATTATTTAATAAAATTGGTATACAATCTATGATTTTAGAAGCAGATGCTTCGGGAACTTATGTTGGTTCGTCTTATTCGTGGGCAACGGTGAGAGATTGGGCAAGGTTAGGTCAGTTATATCTGAATAATGGCTTGTGGAATGGAGAACAGATTTTTCCATCTAATTGGGTCAACTATTCGACAACGCCAGCAGAAGGTTCAAATGGCATTTATGGTGCTCAAATATGGTTGAATACAACTGGAAAATATAAAGAAGGTTGCCCAAAAGATTTATATAACTTTGGTGGATTTAATGGTCAGAATGTTTCTATGATTCCGTCAAAAGATTTAGTAATTCTACGCTTTGGCCTAAACTCAATTGAACCGTTGGATTATGCAGCTTTTGTACGTCAAGTTGTTGATGCTGTTAGCATTGAAGAAAGCAATTAGTAGTATTTAATGACATAATTTAAAATGAGTGTGTCACAATACCATTCTGATTACTAATGATTAGAATTTAATTTGACGCAGTATTTAAAACTTATGAAATAACCCTCATTTTTTCTAAGACAAGGGTTGTGATGAATTTAATGCGGAATGTTTTTTTCGATATTGACTTGGTGTCATTAGTGCCTGTTTCTTAAACGCAGCATAAAATGTACTTTTAGAATTAAATCCTGCATCATAAGCAATAGAAATAATCGTATAGTTTTCATTATTTGGATTCGTCAATAATTCTTGAGCTTCTTTGACTCGATATTGATTCACAAAATCTAAAAAATTACATTCCAATTTTTCATTAATCACTTGTGATAAGTGATGTGCTGGAATGTTAATCTGTGTTGCTAATTCAGATAAAGTCAAGGTTGGTTTTAAATATGGTTTTTGGGTTGTCATAAAGTTAACGACCTGTTCCACGTATTTATCTTTTCGACTACTTTGAAGCGTTGAGTTTTCATACTTGACTTGCTTTTCTTCTATTGAGTCAGGTATTAACATTTGATGTGGAAATTGATGAAAAATCTCAGGTTTTACAAAAATCGTAATGTGAATTGCCATAATAAATATAAACAATAACAAAAACGTAATGACAATAATCACAAAGTGATGTGGAATTGTCCAAAACATAAATGCTGTTAAAAGTGGTATCAATAAAAAGCCACAAAAGAAAATCAGCCAACGATGAAAACTAACATCTATACTTGACGTTTCATTGGTTAAGTGATTTTTATATTGTCGTACAACTTGAAGACAAAGTAGTAGATAAACTGTTGGATGAAGCAATCTAACCATATCATACCAAATCGGAACACCGCCATCGCCTCGTAAAAATACAGCTGCAAATGCTTGTAGTTTAGCTTCTGCGGGTTGTATGTAAAAAGGTAAAAGGTAGATAATTGACAAGAGAAAGGGCAAAAAGTGCATCCACATTTTTGGCGTCAATTTGAAATCTTTTTGAGAACAAGAACGAACATAAAATAACGCCAAAGGACCAAATAAAAAATAAGATAAATAATCAAGATGAACAACGTGCGGAAGTGTTGGTAATAAACCAATTCTATAAATAAAACCTGGTAAAAATATTAAAGTTATTGTAAATACTAAACTTCCTAAATAACGGTTTGCGTTGTGCTTAACCGACTTTTTTAATACCAAATATGTACCTATAAAGAAACCCTCGAAAATACCAATTATAATTATTAAGGATACAAAATTGATAGAACGACTTAAATCTAATTCTTGCATTTATAGTGATACTTTTATGATGATTCTTTCCCTAAATAAAATTGTTGCAATTGATTATTTAATCTTTGGAAATTGTAAGTGCAGTTTTATGATTAACGTGAACTAAAGATTAAAACATATATAACTTGTTGATAATCAAAATTCTGCGTTTAGAAGGTTTGAAAACCGCCTCTTTAGATAATAAAAGTTTAAAAAATATCTGAATCAATTCAATTTTCGTATGTTTTTCAATGTGTAATAATCTATAGAATCGGTTTTCAAACCGATTACACGCAGAATATCGAACTTTATACAATGTTTATTAATAATTGAGTCCTAATTTTAATCCTTAGTTAACGTTATAATTAATCCTAATTCATTTCAAGACACAATATTGCAAAAAAACATACAATATAAAAAAGTTTAATATGTTCTGTCGAAGAAATTTCGACTTTCGTAAGTTTTGAAACCTTACTAAAATTCACGTCTAATTCCTACAAACTTAACGCAAATCACATTCCCATTTTGCATTTGAAAGTTTAAATTATAATAAATTTTCAAACAAGTAGGAATTTCTAAAATAACGGTTCAAACAAGTATGAAAAATTTCATTTTAATATCCAAACCATCCGAAAACATAAGTTCGGACTCCTAAAACACAAGATAGGAAATTTATTAAAAATCAAAATGAAAACCACAAAAAACTGATAATCAGCTATTTAAATATAAATAAATCCAAAACTATGATTTTGGACTTCCTAACTTATCTATTCGAACCCTTTCTACTGATTTCCCATCTAAATTTGTCATCGTAATCATTTAGCTAAAGATATTACACACGAATTTATTATTAAAAACAATCAAGTTTATAACAACAAAATAAAATTACAATGAAAAGTATTTATCTATTCAACCGATTATTTACAACACCAAAAAACAACATTTTTATAGTATTAATTTTAGGTTTTATCATCTCATTTTCGACTTCAACAAATGCTCAAAATAATTGGAATGATCCAGGAGCAATGATTATACAAGACGGAGCAACACCATGGAATCAGAGTTCTTTACGAGAAGTAGTTGGACGACCAGGTATTGCTTTTTGTGACGAGAGTACTTATAAAGTAAAATTCCAAAGAGGAACAGACAGCAAAGGAACAGGTTGGGGGTCAGCTATTATCGTTGATAACACAGATTTTTCAGGTCTTCATAAAATAGATATGGAAATTATCAATGGGAATCCTGCAGTTGCCAACTCTGCACATGGTTTATATGATATTCGCTATACAAGAGCGGCAAATTCAACGGGCGATTTTTGGGCAAGTACGGTTCAAGTCGTAACAGGTATATCTACCTCAAATCATGTTAATCAAATTGACCTTGAAGAAGTCAATGGTAAACCTGCAATTGCCTATTATCATACTGATGATAAGGATTTGTATTATGTACAAGCAAATGATGCTACAGGTTCAACTTGGGGAACACCTGTTTTAGTCGCTTCTACTGGCGATGTTGGAGATTTTTTGAGTATGTCCGTCATTGATGGAAAACCTGCGATTGCTTATTATGACGGAACAAATGAAGACTTAAAATATGTCCGTGCTACTGATGCTGATGGTAGCACTTGGGGAACACCTGTAACACCTTGGTCAAACGGAAATGTTGGACAACACGCGTCTTTGACAACTGTAAATGGCAGACCTGCTATCGTATTTGAAGAAGTGGACAACAGTAGATTGTTATATATGAGAGCTTCTGATGTTACCGGTGCTACTTGGCCAGGTTTCCCTGCTATCATTACAAGTCATCGTGGAGAAGAAATGGATTTATTAGTCGTTGATGGAAAGCCTGCAGTTGCTTATTACACAGGTTTTGGAGCTCAAGATTTGAGGTATTTATATAGTCAAGATGTTGATGGAACGAATTGGAATGCACCTATTTTATTAGACGATGGCTCTACTGCAATGGGAAATATTTTGAGTATGGCAATTATTGATGGAAATCCTGCTATTTCTTATCAAGATTATACTAATAGTGATTTGAAATATATTCGTGCAACTTATGTTCATGGACTTCCTGTAGAATTAACTTTCTTTAAAGGTGAAATGACGAAAGAAGGAACGAAACTAACTTGGCAAACCGCAACGGAAGAAATCAATGAAGGTTTTGAAGTACAGCGTAGCATTGATGGAAAAGAGTGGGAAGTTTTAGATTTTGTATTCGGAAATGGTACAACTATCGAAGTACAAAATTATGATTATTTGGATGAAAATCCATTAGAAGGAACAACCTATTACCGCTTAAAGCAAATAGATTTTGATGGTCAATTTGAGTTTAGTGATATTATTGAAATTACTCAAAATGAAAATATTAATGACGAAATCACGATTTATCCTACTTTAGTAAAAGATAATTTAAACATTGAAGGTGGAAGTGGTAAAATATTGATTTACAATAATGTAGGACAACCTATAAAAGTAATTGAAATTTATAACGACCAAACGACCTTAAATTTGAGAAGTTTACCTAACGGTCAATATTTCTTGCGATTAATAACCTCAAACAACAACAGCGTCAAGACATTTACATTTGTAAAGATTGAATAAACTTGATGAACTTGTGAAAGATGAAGCGGTTTTTTTCTGCTTCATCATTTCACTTTTGATAAATATAGGAAAACGCTTTAAAAACACTTATACTCAACAATATAGTTACCTTCGTAGGATGAAGAAGGAATCAATGGATGACAATGTAAAAATAAACAAACCTACACCGATACAAACCAACGTTGAATTAGCCTATTTTAATCGCCAAACAAGTAGTCAAGAAACAATCAACACCTTACTTTCAGGAGAATATATCTTAATAGAAGGCTTTTATAGCAATGGTTTGAACCTTTTAAATGAGCTCCAAACTTATCTTAAAAAGAAACATGCTAACAAAGGATTTCAGGAACAACGAGCATTTCGTTCCGAATATAGAAAATTATCAAACCTTGTATTAATAGAAATTAATCGACAAAAATTGGTCGTTAAAAAAGCGCCATCAATTGGATGGTTAGAGAAATTATATACTGAATCGGATAGTTTTCTATTAACGTTTCCTCAAATTCAAGGCTTAAATAGTGCTTGGCAATGGTATGTCAATGGCGTTAAAATTCCTGTTTTAAGAAATAAAATCCATCCATATTATGGCGTTTATTTTCCGACTCGATTTGAACATTTGCAGCTTTTTGATAAGTGGTTAAAACGGTATAAAGGAGCAAAAAAATCGGCTATTGATATTGGTATTGGAAGTGGTATACTTTCTTTTCAAATGATGAAATATGGTTTTCAAAAATCATTTGCTACAGATACAAATCCCAATGCGATTATTGGATTGAAAGAAGCGACAAAAGGAACGAAATTCGCTGTAAAAATAGAACCTGTTTATGGACATTTGTTTGGAAAATGGCATAAACCAACCGAATTGATTGTCTTCAATCCACCTTGGTTGCCTGCATCTGATGATTTAGGTCGACTCGATGAAGCCATTTATTACAACGATAAGCTTTTTGCTGAGTTTTTTGAAGAAGCAAAAAAACGATTACTTCCCGAAGGCAGAATTGTACTATTATTCTCTAATTTAGGTCAAATAACAAAGGCAACTAAAGAACATCCTATCAAAAATGAACTCTTGAATGAACATCGTTTTGAGTTGGATAAATGTTTAAAGAAACCCGTAAGAAAAGCATCTACAAAAACAAAAAGAAACCAACATTGGCGTGCTGAAGAAGTGGTAGAATTGTGGGTTTTGAAGCATCAAGAAGTATAAAATCTAATCGTTCTATATAAAACAGTTATCCCGAATATTCATTTTAGATATTCGGGATAACTTATACTTTCATATGATAAAATTCTGTTCTATTTTGTAAAATTCGTCTGAAAATGTGATTTTAAAATTTAAGAAATTTATGATTTATAAATTCCTTTATTAAAACATATAACTCGCTGTAAATCTCAACTTCAAAGGGTTATAACGATACAAAGTCTGTTCATAAAATTCATTATTATTAGGATAATCATGGTAATAAAATAATCTATCAAACATTTGCCAATTTAGTAAACGTCCACCGAGTGAAAATCTAAAATCGTTTAATTGGTAAGAAATAGCAGGATAGATTTCAATAGAATTTATATCAAATAAAAACTTGGATTTAAAATCATAATCTGAGTTTTGATGAAAACGAAATTGTGGTGTTATACTCAAATCTATACCAAATTTATCATTAATCGGAAAACGAATTTCTATAGGAACTTCGGCTAATTGGATAGCATAATTTTTCGTCATAGCATAATATAATGGACAAATATCTCCACCTGGATAACAATGATTCACGCCGACAAGTCCCAAAATTTGCTGCCGTGAATATCCCAAACCTCCTAATAATTGAACCTTTTTTTTGTTAATTAAAAATCGTTTAAACGAAAGACCATATTGATGCAAATCTTGTTTATTACCAAATACACTTTCACCAAACTTATTCAAGTCAAATTGATACGCATAAGTCAAACTTACTTCCCAATTTTTATTATCACTTTGAGCAAAAATTGAAAAACTAAAACAGGAAATACATAGGATTAAAAGTAGATATTTTCTCATGGAATGATTTTTTTTGGTTTGAAATTGAGTAATGAAAACGAATTTTAATTGTATGATGCTGTTTTCTCGAAGATATTAATTCATTAATAAGGGCTTTCATCTGTTTAAAAACTCAACAGATGAAAGCCCTTTATTATCTAATTAAGGTGTGATAACAAATTTAGAAGATAAAATTTGACTACCTACTTTTAGTTGAATAAAGTATATTCCTGAACGGAAAGACGCAATTTCGTATAAATGCTTTTTGTTTTGCCCAAAAGTTGCAGTTTGATTTTCTTGAAAAACGACTTTGCCTTGTATATCCAAAATTGTTAGGAAATAAGTTGCTTCGTTATTAAGATTTTCAAATGTAATTGTTACGTAATCGTTAGTTGGATTTGGATAAATCGTCAAATTATTTTTTACTTCTTTCCAAATTATAGAAATGACTTTTGAATAAGTCGCTGTACCATCATAATCTTTTTGCAAAAGTCGATAATACTGAATACCTTGATTAGGCTCGCTATCTAAATAATCATAATCAATAGGTTCAATAGTAAAACCCGCACCTTCGATTGTCGTTAAATTTTGCCATGTTTTTCCGTCTAATGACTTTTCGATAGTGAATGACTCGTTATTAATTTCTGATAAAGTTTGCCATTGTAGTAAAATCCCGTTTGTCGTTGTTTGTCCTCTAAACACAGCTAACTCAACGGGAAGCGAAGCGTCAAAAGGATCACTCCATTTTGGTTCTGTCGCAATTGTGTTATCTGTTAAGGTTTTTAGAAAAGCAACTAACGCAGCCTTTTCAGTAGTCGTAAAGTTAAGTTGTACAGGATTTCCATTCACATCTGTCAATGCTGGTGAAAGCGTCGGATGTGCTTGTATGCCACTATTATAATGTTCTACAACATCTTCTAAAGTTGCAAAGCGACCATCGTGCATATAAGGTGCAGTGAGTTCGATATTTCGTAAAGTTGTTGTTTTAAAACGAGCCTCAAAAATGGAATTATTGGTAAACGTTCCGCCAGCACCTATATCGGTTGTTGTCAAATCCAAACCATTATTTTGCGGACCAGGATTAGCACTGATAAAAGCTTCAGTTGTATGACAACCAAAACACGCACCACCACCATTTGGTATCGTTTGAAAAAATAATTGTTTTCCAAGGTTTTCTTCCGTTGTAAAATTAGGAAAATTCGCTCCAATCGATTGAACTTGAGCTCTTCCTGTATCATACTTACTGCTATAACTTACAATACTTCTCACAAATTGCGATAAAGCCATCGAAATCCGTTCGGTAGTAACTACAGTATCTCCAAAAGCATCTAAAAATAAATCAGGATAATAGGTTTGTTGAGTTACGATACTATCTAATTGTTGAAGTGTTAAACCCATTTCAACATGGTCTTGAAAAGGCATTAAAACTTGGTCTTCTAAAGTAGCTGCTCTTTCGTCCCAGAAAAAACGTCCTCTTTGATACCATCGTGCATTAATAAGTGTCATAGAATGTCGTCCTGTTGTGCCTCCTGCAAACCCTACACTTAAAACCGAAGGGTCACTAAATCCTTTATCGGGTTGATGGCAAGATGCACAAGAAATTGTTCCATTAGCACTTAGCTTTTTGTCATAGAACAATACTCGTCCTAACGTTGCACCTTCATTTGTTATCAGATTAGTAGAAGGTTCATTATCCGTTCCATTGATAGAAGTTACTAATGAAGAACCTGAAGCATTAGTAGTAAAATGTGCAGGTAAATTAAGTGTTGTATAATCGTAAGGTGTTGATGGTAATGTAGGTGAATTATTATTCATGTTGAGCGGTGCTGTTAGTGCTGTTAACATTAAAACTGCACTGCATAATAGTAATAGTAACTGTATTTTCATATTTGTAATTTAAAAGTATTGATAATTGAATTATTGATTAATTGGACTATTTCTTTGTAAGAAAGTTTAATTGACACATAGTATCTTGATTGAAAACGGTATTTTTTAAATAAAAGATTGATTTAAACAACAAAAAAGGCGAAGCCCAAAAGCCTCGCCTTTTATCAATATTTTTAACGTTCGGACGCTTTCAAAGCAGTTGTATTTTACAATTTCGATAAAAACAAAAAATAATTATCAATTGACGTTTTTGAAATATATTCAACAATTAGAACACCTACGAACAAACCGATTATAGGACAAGCGACACCAATCCAAAAAGGTTGATTCACCACAAAGATTAGCAATAGTGCGATTACAATAAAAGTCGCAAATACGATTTGATAAATTGGATAATCTTTCAATACTTTTGTCATTCTAATTTGCTCTGTTTGAATGAATTTCGTTTCACTTTCTTGATGAATTTTAACGATTTTATCATGTGTTGTTTGACTAAAATTAAAATACACCAAACCACCAATTGAAATCAACAAACCACAAGTTAAGCTACTTACTTTTAAGCCATTATGAAATTCTGTAGTGGGTAAACCAAACCAAGTAATACCTGCGATTATTAGTAAACAAACGCCAATTATTATAAATTGGCTTCCTACTGTTTTTTGTGCCTTCGTATATAATTCTAATACTTCAATCATTTTTTGTTTTTTATCTTGGAAAAAGCGTTTCAACTCGTTTTTTCAATTGTTTATTAAACGCTTTATATTGACTATCCATATTATTAGTCATCAAATATTTCAATAAACGAGAATGTCCTGAAAGTGTATCTGTTTGGATAAACTTGGTATTTCCATTTGATAATTCTTCCAATTTGAATATATGATGATCGCTTAATCCTGCGATTCCTAAAGGGTCTCCCCAACCGAATGAAAATCCATCTACAACTTCAATCAAATGATGATCAAAAGTCATATCATGTCCTTTCAATAAACCAAAATACGTAGAAATCGCTTTTGCATCAGTTTTAAATTCACCTTCTACTTCCAAATTTTTGAAAGACGTACTCCATTCTATTAATTTTTCAAAATCTGTCAAAACAGACCAAACTTGTTCTCTTGTTGCGTTAATTTCTATTTCTGTATAAACACTATCTTTTTTGACCATTATTAATTTTATTTTTGTTAAAATAATGCACCAAAGGTAAATCATAAATCAATTTTGAGTTTGTCAAAAACAATCAAGTTAATTTGTCCAAAAAAGTCATTTTATAAATCGTTTTATTTGAGAAGGATTAATACCAAAAGCCTTTTTAAAGGATTTACTAAAATGTGCTAAATCCTCAAAACCAACTTCTAAATAAACCTTGCTAACGGATTCATTTGTAGTTAATAAAAGATTTCGTGCTTTTTCCAATCTTTTGTGATGTATCCAGCGATGAGGTGTTGTATTGAATAAGGATTTGAATTCTCGATTAAAGGTAGAAAGGCTTCGTCCCGACTGCTTCGCTAATATTTTTAAAGGAATATTGAATAAATAACTATAATTCATAAATTCAACTAAATCAGCTCTTTCTGCTAAAGAATAATCTTTAAAAACCGTTGCTAAATCAGCATTTGATTTGACAATTGCCATCAATGCTTCCTTCGTTTTCATTTCTAATAAGTCTGTCTCCAACGAATGTCCGCCATCTACATAGGTTTTGATAGAACGCATAACACCTAATAATAAATGATTGGGTTCTAGCGTAATAACTCGTTCTGTTATTGGTTTTATATTCTTATTTTGGGTATAATTTTCATGAATAATCTTACGGATAAATTCATTCGGCAAAGCAAAAGAGTAGGTTTTTGTTTGACCTTCTTCAGGTGAATAGGTTTTGAAATACTTCGCTTTTGTGTATTTTTTGACTAAACAAAATGAACCTGTACCAAAAGTATTTAACTGTTGATTGTGCTTAATATGTAAATTCCCTTGTTCGACATAAATCAAAAAAGTTGATGGATAATATATCTCTACTTCGTCCACACAATTACTTTCACAAGAAGCCGCAATAATGATTTCATTACAATGAATTAACTCAATTCCTTCTACATTTTGAAATTCCATAATGCAAAATTAGTTAATTATAAGCAATCTAATTTGTCAAATTCAGTCATTGTTTAAGTTGTTTTGTAGAATCATGCTTTGATAAGAACTAGAAACATTTTAAAATTGATACTGAGTCTATAAAATACAGAAAGGCAAAGCCCGAAAGATTTGCCTTTTTTATAAAGAAAATCCTGTTTTATCCTGTAAATTCTGTCAGAAAAATCCCTAATTCAATCTTTCAATAATCCCCGCAATACCTTGACCGCCACCAACACAAGCCGTTACCATTCCGTAACGTTGGTCACGACGACGCATTTCGTTGATTAATTGAGTAGTCAATTTCGCACCAGTACAACCTAACGGATGACCTAAAGCGATTGCACCACCATTTGGATTGATGATTTCAGGATTTAAACCAGCTTGTTGAATTACTGCCAAAGATTGAGCAGCAAACGCTTCATTCAACTCAATTTGCTCAATGTCTTGCAATTTTAACCCAGCATATTTCAATGCTTTTGGAATCGCTGCACAAGGACCAATTCCCATATACAACGGCTCAACACCTGCAACAACGCAAGTCACCACACGAGCAATCGGCTCAAGATTTAAGGCTTTCACCATACGTTCGCTCATCACTAAGGTAAACGCTGCACCATCCGAAGTTTGAGAAGAGTTA
>JBGCFH010000224.1:0-4713 GCA_045106825.1 Saprospiraceae bacterium
AATAAACCAATTGTTTATTACGTTTGCAATATCAAATAGTTAATACAGTTATTAATTATTCAAATAAATGAGTTAATTCTTATTAAAATCAGAAATGAATAAAACTATTTTACATACAAATACTTGGCGTTGGCACTTCGATAATTTCGATGTGAATAGCTGACGTATGTAGAATACAGTCTAAATATAATTCTTTTGAAAAAGGGTTCGTGCTATTCACGAACCCTTTTTTTATTGTTCAAAATCATGGAAAGTTAAAAATGATAAAATTAAAAACAACCTATATCAAACGATTGTCCGATAGAGTTACGCCAGTCAATATTTATCTTAATCTAAGAGATAAATTTGCAAATTCTATCTTATTAGAAAGTTCGGATTATCATAGTAAGGAAAATAATTTTTCTTACATCTGTTGTGAACCGATTGCGAAATTTGAAGTCAAAAGTGAACAAATTACAACTGAGTTTCCAGACGGAACTGGCGATAAGAAACCAGCCGAAAATGTGATTGATGAACTTCGTCAATTCATTGGAAATTTTGAATCTGAAAAGAATGATTTTAAGTTTACCAATAACGGATTGTTTGGTTTTCAGACTTACGATGCTGTTCGACATTTTGAAGATTTAGAAATTCAAGATTATCCAAATGAGGCGGATGCAATTCCTGATATTTTATATCATGCTTACCGTTTTGTAATTGCGATTAATCATTTCAATAGTGAACTCTATATTTTTGAACATACACTTGAAGGGCAAGTATCTCGAATCAAAACGATTTCCGATTATATCAATTCTCGTAATAATCAACCGTTTCGTTTTCAGCCTGTCGGCAATGAAGAAACGAATTATACAGACGATGAGTTTAAAGCAATTATTGAAAAAGGAAAAGCACATTGTCAGCGAGGTGATGTCTTTCAAATCGTATTAGCACGACGCTTTTCGCAACGTTTTAAAGGTGATGAGTTTAATGTTTATCGAGCATTACGAGCGATAAATCCGTCACCGTATTTATTCTATTTTGATTATGGAAGTTATAAATTATTTGGTTCTTCGCCCGAAGCTCAATTGATTATTAATAACGAAAGAGCAAGTATAAATCCAATCGCAGGAACGTTCAAACGTACAGGAAATGACGAAGCTGACGCTAAATTAGCACGAGAATTATCGGCTGATCCAAAAGAAAATGCGGAACACGTTATGTTAGTCGATTTAGCAAGAAATGACTTGAGCCGTCACGGAAAGAATGTCAAAGTCGAAACGTATCGAGAAGTACAATTTTATTCACACGTTATTCACTTAGTTTCTAAAGTTTCAGGTGATTTAGAAAAAGGCAATAAACTCGAAGTTATTGGAGATACTTTTCCCGCAGGAACACTTTCGGGAGCTCCAAAATTCCGAGCAATGGAATTGATTAATCAATACGAAAATGTCAATCGAAGTCAATACGGTGGAGCAATCGGTTTCTTAGGTTTTGATGGCAATTTCAATCATGCGATAATTATTCGCTCTTTTAAAAGCCAAAATAACAAGTTGTTTTATCAAGCTGGAGCTGGTGTTGTATTCAAATCTGATACGGAAAAAGAGGCGGAAGAAGTACATAATAAGTTGCGAGCATTGCGGAAGGCGATGGAATTAGCGGAAACTTTATAACGAACAAAACCAAAAAACTAAACAAAATTCCGTCATGCTGAATTTATTTCAGCATCTCCTAAAGGCAACGGCACTCAACTTTATAGAAATCGAGTTCTTACGTATGGGAGATACTGAAACAAGTTCAGCATGACGAAAAGGTTGAGCGATGAAAATCTTAGTATTAGACAATTACGATTCATTCACATACAACTTGGTACACATTATCAAGGAATTAGGTTACGAAGTAGATGTTTTTAGAAATGATAAAATTAGCTTAGAAGCAGTTGGTAAATATGATAAAATCTTATTATCACCTGGACCAGGAATTCCGTCAGAAGCAGGAATTTTGCAGGATTTGATTCATCAATATGCACCGACGAAAAGTATTTTAGGTGTGTGTTTAGGACATCAAGCGATTGCGGAATGTTTTGGTGCGGAATTATTCAATTTGGGTGATGTGCTACATGGCATTCCAAAACAAATAAAAGTAACTAAAGCTGACGAACAGCTTTTTCAAGCGATTCCAAATGAATTTGCTGGTGGACGTTATCATTCTTGGGCAGTTCAAAAAAATAGTTTGACCAATGTTTTGGAATTGACAGCGACAGATGAAGATGGTGAAGTTATGGCGATTGCACATAAGGAATATGATGTGCGAGGCGTACAGTTTCATCCCGAATCGGTTTTGACGGAATTTGGAAAAGAGATGATAAACAATTGGTTAAAATCGTGTTGATGTGCTGCCGTGTTGATGTGTTGATGTTCGCTTTATTGAACATTGTAACTAACAACTTAATGACTCGAAAAGATAAGTTTTTAGTTACTGAAACAACAGAAACACCGTAGAAAATTAATACAATAAAAAAGGAAAAATGGCAAAGCTGGAAAATTTTGAAGATTTAAAATGTTGGAAATCAGCAAGAGTATTAGTAAAAATGATTTATCAACAATGTGAAAAAGGAAAATTAAAAAATGATTGGGACACAAAAAGTCAAATCAAAAGAGCTGCTTTGTCAATTATGAATAATATAGCTGAGGGTTTCGGACGCATTAACTCAAAGGATTCTTTAAAATTCTATGATTATGCTCAAAGTTCGGGATTTGAAGTCAGAAGTATGTTATATGTTTTAATAGATTTAGAATATATCACTCAGCATGAATTTGAAATATTAATGAACGAAACAAACAAAACAATTAATCTTACACTTGGCTTTATTCGCTATCTTAGAAATAGAAAATGATGTGCTGCCGTATTGATGTGTTGAAGTGTTGATGTTTACTTAGTTACGATATTAAGTGAACCGCAACATCAACACATCAACACATCAACACATCAACACAATTAAAAAATGAAAGAAATACTAAATCACTTATACGAACATAAAACCTTAACCAAAAGCGAGTCGCAAGAAATACTAAAAAGTATCGCTTTGGGGAAATATAATGAATCACAAATTGCGTCTTTTTTGACGGTTTTCATCATGCGAGGAATTACCGTTGAAGAATTGGAAGGTTTCCGTGATACGATGTTGAAACTCTGTGTTCCTGTGGATTTGGCGGAATATGATGCGATGGATTTGTGCGGAACTGGTGGCGACGGAAAAGATACATTTAATATTTCTACATTGTCGTCTTTTGTTGTCGCTGGAGCTGGTGTAAAAGTGGCGAAACATGGAAATTATGGTGTTTCGTCTGTTTCTGGTTCATCGAATGTTATTCAATATTTTGGTGGTGAATTTACCAATGATATTGACAAATTAAGACGCAAAATAGAAACTGCAAACATCTGTTTTTTACACGCACCGCTTTTTCATCCTGCAATGAAACACGTTGCACCTGTACGACGAGCAATGGGCGTAAAAACGTTTTTTAATATGCTTGGGCCAATGGTGAATCCGTCATTTGTGAAGAAGCAATTAGTTGGCGTTTTTAGTTTAGAATTGGCGAGGTTGTACGGTTATTTATACCAACAATCGGACAAACGATTTGCGATTTTACACGCTTTGGATGGTTATGATGAAATTTCGTTGACTGGTGCAACAAAGGTAATTTCTAATAATTCAGAACGGTTAATTGAACCATCAGATTTAGGTTTTTCTAAATTGAATCAAGTGGATTTGGCTGGTGGAAAAACGGTGGAAGAAGCCGCAAAAATCTTTGAAACGATTTTGAGAGGGGAAGGAACAACAGCTCAAAACTCGGCAGTTTTGGCAAATTCGGCAATGGCGATTCAGGTTTCTAAATCAGAATTGACTTATGCGGAAGCGAAGGCGGAAGCGGAAGCGAGTTTGTTGGGTGGAAAGGCTTTGAAGGCGTTTGAATTATTTATTTCGTAATAAAATAACGAACAAAACTAAAAACCTCAACACTTTCCGTCATACCGACGAAGGTCGGTATCTCCCAAGTATTAAAGTGCAAAACAAGAAGATATCCTAATTTTTTGTTTGGCTAAAAAGTAAGGTTTGATAGTGAATTGAATATTTAGCATTTGAAAATATTTGGATTTTCTTTTGTGGAAGTTTGAATATTCAGTTTTGACAGTTTAGGAGATACCGACCTTCGTCGGCATGACGGACTTTATTTGGCTTTTTAGATTGGAAATTTAACAACTGATCATGAACATTTTAGATAAAATAACAGCACATAAACGAACGGAAGTCGAAGTAAGAAAACAAACCGTTTCCATCAAACAATTGGAAAAATCGCCATTGTTTAATCGACAACCGTTTTCTGCAACAACCTTTATAAAAGAACGAAGCGGAATCATTGCCGAGTTCAAAAGACAATCGCCATCGAAAGGCATTATTCATCCGAATCCGAATATTGAAACGATAACAAAAGGTTATGTTTCTGCTGGCGTTTCTGCGATTTCGGTATTGACAGATGTGGATTTTTTTGGTGGTTCGGATGCGGATTTTTTGGCTGCACGGAGTTTTAATGATATTCCGTTGTTGCGAAAGGATTTTATGGTGGATGAATATCAGATTGTAGAAGCGAAAGCAATTGGTGCAGATTTGATTTTGTTGATTGCAGCTTGTTTGTCGCCAAAGGAAATTCAAGCGTTTGGAAAATTGGCTCAATC
>JBGCFH010000225.1:0-5522 GCA_045106825.1 Saprospiraceae bacterium
AAAGCGAGAACTTTGGGGCGTGAATTCGTCATTCAAGTGACTGGAACAGTGGCAGAACGCTCTTCTAAAAATCCAAAAATGGCAACTGGTGATGTGGAAATTGATGTAACGGATTTGAAAATATTGAACACGTCAAAAACGCCACCGTTTACGATTGAGGAAGATTCTGATGGCGGCGACGACATTCGTATGAAGTATCGCTATTTGGATTTACGTCGTTCAAATATTCAAAATAATATCATTTTCAGAAGTCAATTAGCGATTGAAACTCGTAAATATTTGGCTGGTGAAGGATTTATTGAGGTCGAAACGCCAGTTTTAATCAAAAGTACGCCTGAAGGTGCGAGAGATTTCGTTGTACCTTCTCGTATGAATCCTGGACATTTTTATGCGTTACCACAATCTCCACAGACGTTCAAGCAATTGTTGATGGTTTCTGGTTTGGATAAGTATTTCCAAATCGTGAAATGTTTCCGTGATGAAGATTTACGTGCAGATAGACAACCTGAGTTTACACAAATTGACTGCGAAATGTCGTTTGTGACTCGTGATGATATTTTAGCAACTTTTGAAGGTTTGACAAAGTATTTGTTCAAAGCAACTTTAGATGTTGATTTACCAGATTTTCCGATTTTACCTTATGACGAAGCGATGCGTTTGTATGGTTCTGATAAGCCTGATACACGTTTCGGAATGACATTTCATGAATTAAATGATGTAGCAAAAGGGAAAGGTTTTCCTATTTTTGACAATGCCGAATTAGTTGTTGGTATCAATGCAAAAGGTCAAGCTGGTGAATATTCTAATAAAGCGATTAAGAAATTAACATCATGGTTGCAGCGTCCACAAATCGGTGCAAAAGGTTTAGTTTACGTGAAAGTAAACGGTGACGGAACATTCAAATCATCGGTTGGTAAGTTTTATTCTGACGAAGATTTGGCAGCTTTCGCTGAAAAATTCGGTGCAGAAGCTGGTGATATGTTGTTGATTTTATCTGGTGAAACAGATAAAGTTCGCAAGCAGTTGAATGAATTACGTTTGGAAATGGGTAACAGAATGGGATTACGCAAAAAAGGGGAATTCAATCCACTTTGGGTAGTTGATTTTCCTTTATTGGAATGGGACGAAGATTCAAATCGTTTCCATGCGATGCATCACCCGTTCACTTCTCCAAAACCTGAAGACGAACACAAAATGGCGTCAACTGACCACGACATCTTGAAAAACTTAAAAGCAGATGCTTACGATTTAGTTATCAATGGTTGGGAAATCGGCGGCGGTTCGATTCGTATTCACGACCGTGATTTACAATCTCGTAACTTCGATTTGTTAGGTTTCACAAAAGAGGAAGCAGAAGCTCAGTTTGGATTTTTGTTAGGTGCTTTCGAATATGGAGCTCCGCCACATGGTGGAATCGCATTTGGTTTTGACCGTTTGTGTTCTATTATGCAAGGAACATCTTCAATCCGTGATTTCATCGCATTCCCGAAAAATAATCAAGGTCGTGATGTGATGATTGATGCACCTTCGCCTGTTGATTTGGAACAGTTGGATGAGTTGAGTTTGGCGATGAATGTTAAGGAGTAAGTAGTTTTCAGTCAGCAGTTGGCTTGTGAATATAGATTTTGAAAGGCTTCGTCAGTTTTGGCGAAGCCTTTTGTTTTTAATTTTCCGTATATTTGAATAAATAATTCACAAATTGAAAAATCCATAAAATGTCTAAAATTATCAATGACGAATACCTTAATTGGTTACAATCCATAAAACATAAAATCCATTTAACACAAAAAAAAGCAGCGATTGCGGTTAATCAAGAATTGATACAATTTTATTGGGAATTAGGTAAAATGATTGTTAAAAAACAGGCTGAAAGTAGTTGGGGAGATAAAATTATAGAACAGTTCGCAAAAGATTTAAAAAGGAATTTCCAGATTTAAAAGGTTTGTCTAAATCAAACCTAAAATACTGTAAACGCTTCTTCTCTTTTTATCATACAGAAATTGGTCAACAAGTTGTTGACCAATTTGAAATAAGAAGCTTCGCTACTTTTGGCGAAGCTTTTTTACATTTTGATAAACTTTTTTTATATTTAAACCTTTTAATATTAACCAATTATAAAGTTTATTCACATCAACATCTGCACTATTTCACTAATTTATTCTTCACATTAAAAACGTCAAATTATGCTTAGACGAATCATTTTCGTTAGTATGCTATCAATTTTAGCTGCTGCCACTTTCGCACAAGAAAAAATTATCTTAAAAGAAGAGAAATTATCAGATTTTCAACCACAAAGTTTATTTAGAACGAATAATCAGGTCGGTTATTTATTCAAAGTTGGTGACGGAGAATATCAAACAGTTGGTTACAAAGGAGAGAAAGTAGAAGATATGTTAAGTACAAATGAAGCGGCTTATAAAGAATTTAAGAGATTCAAAAGAAAGATTGCAATCGGTAAAATAGGTTACTGGACTGGTGGAGCAGCACTTGTTTCATTGCCATTCTTGATTCAAGATGATGATACACAAGCAACTACAAAATTTTTGGTGGTCGGTGCAATAGAACTTGCAGGTACATTGACATGGGGTATTACTCATAGAAATGCTCCGAAACATTTAATCAATGCTGTTGAGATTTACAATCAGAATTTAGAGTAGATTTATAATTTCTTATTAATGAAAGGCTTTGTCAAAACTGGCAAAGCCTTTTTTCATAATCACTAATAACGATTCATTTAGCTTGGTTGTGACTGCAATTCTACCTTTTTTTTGTATCGAAAAAATTTAATACTTTTTCAATCACAAATCAATTCATATAATCGTATATGGAAGGAATCTATTTTTTCATTTTACAAAAAAAATTAAAACCATGTTTAAAAAAATTGTGTTCATTAGTATTTTCTTAATCTTATCTGTCGCTGTTTTTGGGCAGGGAAAAATTACGTTAAAAGAAGAACGATTATCCGATTTACAGCCACAGATGGTTGGAAAAACCTTTAAATTTCAGGTTGGTTATTTATTCAAAGTTGATGGTGGAGAATATGAAGCAGTTGGTTACAAAGGAGAAAGATTAGAAAAATTACTAAAAGCCGATGAAGCCGCTTATAAGGAATTTAAAAAGTTTAAAAGAAAAGTTGTTATTAGTAAAGTCGGTTATTATGTTGGTCTTAGTGCATTTGTGGCGATTCCTTTTATTATTCAAGATGATGATACGGAGTCAGAAAAAGGTGCTAAAGTTGGTACTGTTTTAGGATTATCCACAATCGGATTAACCATTTCTACGATTACTCATTACAATTCTACAAAGCATTTAGCAAATGCTGTGGAAATTTATAATCAAGGTTTATAATAATTTTTCTTTTTAAAAGGCTTTACCAAAACTGGTAAAGCCTTTCATCATACAGAATTGTGTCATCCTAAAATAAGTAGTGCTTTCTTTTAATAAATCATGATTAAAAATGAAAATAAGGATCGATGAATAAATAAATGTACGTTCCCTCGGTAGATTATTTTTTCTTAGTTTTTAGTTCAAAAGTGGGCGTTTATCGGGATAAATAACCAAATTTGAAGTGGAAAGTAAGGGAAAAAGAAGCAGCGAAGAATGTATATTTATTTGTTTATCAATCCTAAAGCTAATTCGAGTGTTATTTAAACTCGTCTCAAGTCCTCGGAATAATCCACAACTCGGATTATTTAATAGAAATACTATATTTAATTAAAATTTAAATAATCAGAAAATTATTCATAAATATCTTACAAATAATAGATTTTATTCTAATAAAAGGAATGATTCGTGAACGGAAAAATATATAAACCATCTAAGGAATTAAATGATTTTGTCATGTCTTATTGGACGTTGGATTTTCCAAAGGAAGTGACTCCAAAAATGAATACAATAATTCCTGATGGAACGATGAAATTAATATTTCATTATGGTGATTTATATTGGCATCATCCAAAAGATGGTAATAGTTTTTTGCAACCGAGATGCTTTTTGATTGGACAATTAACACAACCTTATGTTGTCGAACCAGATGGCGACACTGGAACATTTGTCGTTCGTTTTCATCCGAATGGATTTTTACCATTTGCAAATATTCCTATTAAAGAAATGGAAAATACGCCTGTTCCATTGAATAAATTATTCGGAATAGTCGGAGAAACATTAGAAAAAAATATCCTCGAAGCTCAGACAACAACTGAAAGAATCCATATTATAGAAGCGTTTTTGCTCCAATATTTGACCGATTCAAAAACGATTGATACAATTGTAAAATCAACGATTGACACGATTCTAACGGCAAATGGACAAGTTTCCATTAGTGAATTATCCGAAAAAAATCATATTCATAGAAGGCAATTGGCACGTAAATTTTCTTCCGTAATCGGATTGAGTCCCAAACAACTTTCTAAAACGATAAGATTGCAATCAGCACTCAAAAAACTCCTCACTCAAAAATCATCAAAATTGACTGATTTGGCGTACGATAGCGAATATTATGACCAATCTCATTTCATTAAGGACTTTAGAGAATTTACAGGTTTATCACCAAAAGAATTTTATGGCGACGATTTGAAAATGTCATTGCTTTTTGAGGAGAAAGATTAAATTGTCCCATTTTTACAATTTTAGGTTTTCAACTCGTCGCATCTTTGCATTGCAATTTTGCGGAAGTGTTTAAAATAAAATTAAGATGAAAAATTTAAATCCTGTATGTTGGTTCGATATTCATGTTTCTAACTTAGAACAAGCTAAAACTTTTTATGAAACCGTTTTAGATGTTACATTAACTGATTTACCAATTTCGTGGGGAAAACAATCGACATTTCCATTTGAAGCACAAGGAGCTAACACAACTGGAGCTCTTGTCGAAATGAAAGATATAAAAGCAAATGGAAATAATACGATAATCTATTTTGAATCAGCGGATTGTATCACAGAACAAGCTAAGGTCGAAGCAGCTGGTGGAAAATTAATTAGACGAAAAACGCCAATTGGAGAATTTGGGTTTATTGCGTTGTTTTCGGATTTAGATGGCAATACGATTGGACTTCATTCCAGAAAATAATTTACCTTCAAATAAAATTTAGAATCGTATAAAGCCGAATTATAATAAAGGCTGAACAACAAAAGGAAGTATCAAACGATACTTCCTTTTATTATTTAATCGTTTTCTGTTTTTGTTGGTAGTGAGCAGGTGACTTTAAGTCACCTGCTCACTTGTAATAATAGAACGGATAACAATCAAATCATTATTCAGTTTAATTCACTAAAACTGTTTTTCGTTTTTGCCAATTAAAAATCAATAAACCTAAAATGATAATCAATCCGCCAATTAATTGTGAAAACAACAATTGTTCACCGAAAGGAATTGCTATTAACACCACAAAAAACGGAATAAGATTCATGAAAAGCGTTGTTTTTGTCGCTCCTAATTCTACAATACTTAGATAAAAAACAGCATATCCTAAACCAGTTCCTAAAATTCCCATAAACAAAATACTTGTCCAAAAATCAAATGA
>JBGCFH010000226.1:0-4238 GCA_045106825.1 Saprospiraceae bacterium
AAACCATTTTTTCTATCAATTATTATAAAATCTGCGTGAATCTGGGTGAATCTGCGTTAATCTGCGTGAATCTGCGTGAATCTGCGTGAATCTGCGTGAATCTGCGTGTATAAAGCTTTTTGCGATGAAATATTTAGCAATTGTGATTTCTATTTTACGTTTCAGCGAAACGTGAATAAGTGGATAAGGAAAAACATTAATACTATAATTTTTATGATTAATCACTAATTGCCAAAACTTACAATAAATGTAAAGGATTCTGAGTAACCAGTTAATAATTTCGTTGATTAAACTAACAACTGTTAGTTTAATCAACCAAAAGTCTTATTTTTGTGATAATTGAAGCATAAACCGTGTCGGTTTCCAAAATCGACACAGTTTGATACTAACAAAAAATACTATGCAAAAATTAAAAAACTACGTTTTAGGCGAATGGCAAGCACACAAAGGCGATGGCATTCCACAATATAATGCGATAACTGGCGAAGTCATTTCAACTTGCGGAAATGAAGGTTTATCGTTTGGCGATATGGCAGATTATGCCCGCAAAGTTGGGAATAAAAACTTACGTAAAATGACGTTTCAGCAACGAGGTTTGATGCTCAAAGCATTGGCTTTGCACATGAACGACTTGCGTAAAAAATATTATCCAATTTCTTACCTAACTGGTGCGACAAGAAGCGATAGTTGGGTGGATATCGAAGGTGGAATCGGAACTCTGTTTGCCTACGCAAGTTTACGGAAGCAGTTTGGTAACGAACCACATTTTGTAGAAGGCGAACACGCTGCACTTTCAAAAAATGGAACATTTATCGGACAACATATCTTAGTACCAAAACGTGGTGTTGCTGTTCATATCAACGCCTTTAATTTTCCGATTTGGGGAATGTTAGAAAAGTGTGCCGTGAACTGGTTAGCAGGAATGCCTGCAATTGTGAAACCATCGGAACACACTTCTTTTTTGACACAAGCATTTGTAGAAGATATTATCAAAGCGGATATTCTGCCAGCTGGTGCATTGCAGTTAGTGTGTGGTGATGGACGAGGAATTTTAGATCCGTTAGGTTCGCAAGATGTCGCAACGTTTACAGGTTCTGCTTCGACAGGTCGCAAGTTGAAAGCAATGCCGCATATTATTAATAATTCGATTCCGTTTACTATAGAAGCCGATTCTTTGAATGCTTCGGTTTTGGGTGAAGATGCAAAACCTGGAACGGAAGAATTTAACCTATTTATCAAAGAAGTTCGTCGGGAAATGACGACAAAAGCTGGGCAAAAATGTACCGCAATTCGTAGAATTATTGTTCCTGAAAACTTGGTGGAAGCTGTTCAAATTGCGTTAAGCAAACAATTAGCACGGACAACTATCGGAAATCCAAATAATAAAAACACTCGAATGGGTGCGATTATTAATAAAAATCAAGTCGAGAATGTTCGTCGTGGAATTGAGGAATTAAGCAAAGCATCAGAGATTGTTTACGGTGGTTTGGAAGGTGATTTTGAAGTATTAGATGCAGACAGAAATAAAGGGGCATTTATGCAGCCGACTTTATTTTTAAATGCCAATCCTTTTGAAAATTTAGCTTCTCACGAAATTGAAGCATTCGGGCCAGTAAGTACAATTATGCCGTACAAAACGATGGACGAAGCGGTGGAATTAGTTCAGATGGGCAAAGGTTCGTTAGTCAGCTCGATTGCAACGAATGATGATAATTTAGCAAAAGAATTTGTCGTTGGTGCAGCGTCGCATAATGGACGAATTTTGATTTTAAATAGAGAATCTGCGGTCGAAAGTACTGGTCACGGTTCACCGATGCCTTTGTTGGTTCACGGAGGTCCAGGTCGTGCTGGAGGCGGAGAAGAAATGGGTGGAATTCGTGGTGTGAAACACTTTATGCAGCGTTGTGCAATTCAAGGTACACCGACTTCTATTACGAATGTGACGAATGTTTTCCAACCTGGATCAAAATACAAAGAAGCGATGATTCATCCATTTAGAAAACATTTTGAAGAAATCGAAATTGGTGAAACAGTTTTTACACATAAACATACGGTTACAGAAGCGGATATTACTAACTTTGCAAATGTTAGTGGCGATAATTTTTACGCTCACATGGACGCAACTTCTTTGGAAGGAACTGTCTTTGAAGGTCGAGTTGCTCATGGATATTTTGTATTGGCGAAAGCCGCAGGTTTGTTTGTCGAACCTCGAAAAGGGCCAGTTTTATTGAATTATGGTTTGGAATCTTGCCGATTTACAAAACCAGTTTATCCAGGTATGACAATCGGTGTGAAGTTCACGGCAAAGGAAAAAATTGACCAAGAGAAAAAAGACGATATTGCAAAAGGTATTGTGAAGTTTTTGGTGGATGTGTATGATGAAACTGGTGAAACGGTGGCGATTGCAACAATTTTGACGATGGTTAGGAAATTGAATCAGGATTGATTGGACACCACCGAGATTTCGGGGCAGGCGAATTAGCACGAATTATACGAATTTTTTATTAGAAATTATATAATGAAACATTTAAACGAAGCAAAAGAAGGTTTAATAGAATTGATGTTCAAAGGGTTAGATCATGGAATTAGTTCTATTCAAGATAGCGAAGGATTGTTGATTGTATTTTCGTTATTTCAACAAAATGGCGAAATAAAGATTGTACGATTTGTAACCGATAAATTAGAAGATGGCCCAATTCAAGCTCAAAAGTATTTGGTGAAAATGGATGAGAAACCTGATTTTGCAGTGATTGCTTATGAAGGAATTGTTACGATTGAAAATGAAAAATTTGATGCCGTAATAGTAGAAGGTTTTGATAAAAATGATACGGATGCTTATGTTTTAGCACAACGATTCAAACGAAAAACAGCGAAATCTAAGTTTGAAGCGATTGGAAATGCTGGTTATTTTGGGAATTGTGAAAATGTACTGAAATAATGAGAAATTAAAAAACTAAATAAAAACCGTTATTCCGACGAAGGTCGGAATCTCCTAAACATTTGGAATGAATGCTTTTAAAGTTACAATTTTAATTGGTTACATAGTTACAACTTTGTTTTCTTATGTATAGGAGATTCCGACCTACGTCGGAATGACGGAATATGCTAAAAAATGCAAGATAAAACACAATTAGGTTCAGTCGAATTGACTGTACATTCAGGCGTTGGAACGATTACTTTTTTTCATCCTTCGCATAATTCTTTGCCGGGGAATTTATTGGCAAAATTGACACAAACGATAAATGAAGCTGGTGCGAATGAAGCCATAAAAGTTATCGTTTTACAAAGTGCCGGAGAACGCACATTCTGTGCTGGTGCGAGTTTTGACGAGTTGGCAAGTATTGAGGATTTTCAGACTGGCAAACAATTTTTCTTGGGTTTTGCGAATGTAATTAATGCTTGTCGCAAATGTCCGAAATTGATTATCGGACGAGTGCAAGGAAAAGCAGTTGGCGGTGGAGTAGGCGTTGCTTCTGCGGTTGATTATTGTTTTGCGACGAAGTATGCTTCTGTGAAGTTGAGTGAGTTGGCAGTTGGAATTGGGCCTTTTGTTGTTGGTCCTGCAGTTCAGCGAAAAGTTGGTTTATCGGCCATGTCACAAATGGCAATTAATGCGACGACTTGGCAAACGGCTAACTGGGCGGAAGCCAAAGGTTTGTACGCCGAAGTTTTTGAATCTGCGGAAGCGATGGACGAAGCAATTACGACTTTGACCAATAAATTAATCAAATCAAATCCTGAAGCGATGCACGGTTTGAAGAAAATTTTTTGGGAAGGTACAGAAGATTGGGACGAACTCTTGTCGAAACGTGCAGAAATGAGCGGACGATTAATTTTGTCAGATTTTGCGAAGAATGCGATTGGGAAGTTTAAGGGGAAATAATTGTATATGTACCGCTCATTAATGGGTATAAGTGAAATTCAACCTCATTTTTTATAAAATAGTCATTATTTTTTACCTGTTCCCTTAATTTATTATTCTTGTTTATCATTGATAATTTATTCGATTATCATTATCAAAATTGACATTTATTACTTTTTTTCTTGACTTAAATCAACCCAAATTCCTCTATCTACCGATAAATTTGTTATGTAATAAGGTTCTTTATGATTTTACGTGGTTTTGAATATTTTGATGCTAAGTAACGGCCCCGAGTCCTCGGGGCTGCCGAAAATATCACAAACTCATACGGCAGCTAAAGCAGCCGCTACTGTAAACCACATAGAATCATAAAGAG
>JBGCFH010000227.1:0-4283 GCA_045106825.1 Saprospiraceae bacterium
ATTGTATTATTTGAACCACAAAAGGTACAAAAGACACAAAAGGAATTCACAAAAGAGTGAAAATAAAATAACTTTTGTGAAAACACTTTTGATACTTATGTGCCTTTTGTGGTTCAAAATTATTTTTATAGGAAAACCGTTAAACGGGTTGCGAGTTTCGAGTTACGGGTTTGACCGTTATTACGAAAATAAAAATAAAAAAATGAAATATACATATATATTATTAATCACAATTATCCTCACAAGCTGCGACACAAACGTATCAACCGATACCATGTTTTCTGAAATGCCAAGTTCAAAAACAGGAATTGATTTTGAAAATAAGTTAGATATTAAAAATCCCGATTTTAATATTTATAAATATCGTAACTTCTATAATGGAGGAGGAGTTGCAATGGGAGATTTGAACAATGACGGTTTGTTGGATATTTATATGACAGCGAATCAGACCGAAAACAAACTATTTTTGAATCGTGGTGATTTCAAATTTAATGATATTACAAAAGTCGCTGGTGTTGGTGGAACTCGTACCTGGAGTACAGGTGTAAGTATGGCGGATGTGAATGGTGATGGATATTTGGATATTTATGTGTGTAATTCAGGCGGAATTGATGGTGAAGACAAACAGAACGAATTGTTCATCAATGTAGGAGTAAAAGGCGATACACCATTATTTGAAGAAGCTGCTGAAAAATATGGTTTGGCCGACAAAGGTTATTCAACTCATGCTGCTTTTTTTGATTATGATAAAGATGGCGATTTGGATTGTTACTTATTGAACAATTCTTATCAAGCTATCGGAAGTTTTAATTTAGAAAAAAATGAACGTCCTAAAAGAGATGAAGTTGGTGGCGACAAATTGCTACGGAATGATGGCGGGACGTTTACAGACGTGAGTGAAAAAGCAGGAGTTTATGGAAGCGTAATTGGTTTTGGTTTAGGTGTCACGGTTGGCGATATTAACTTTGATGGTTGGCAAGATATATATGTATCGAATGATTTTTTTGAACGAGATTATATTTATATTAATAATCAAGACGGAACATTTACAGAGGAATTAGAGAAGCAAATTAAGTCAATTTCTGCGGCTTCGATGGGCGCTGATATGGCTGATATGAATAATGATGGTTTTCCTGAAATTTTCGTAACGGAAATGTTACCCGAGTCAAATGAAAGAGTGAAAACCGTAACATCTTTTGAGGATTGGGATAAGTATCAGAAAAAATTAAAAAATGGTTATTATCATCAATATACTCGGAATATGCTGCATTTGCATAATGGCGTTTCTGATGTTTATGAAAATAAAGGCAATGTACATTTTTCAGAAATTGGTCGTTTGGCAGGAGTACACGCAACGGACTGGAGTTGGGGCGCATTGATGGCGGATTATAATAATGATGGTCATAAAGATTTGTTTATTGCTAATGGTATTTATCAAGATTTAACAGATCAAGATTTCTTGAATTTTTTCGCTAATGATAAAAACAAATTGTCAATGATTACGGCCGGAAAAGTCGATTATGATAAACTTGTGGATGTTATGCCTTCCGTAAAAATCAAAAATTATATGTATGAAAATCATGGTAATTTGAACTTTACAAATGAAGTCGATAACTGGGGATTAGGAACGGCAAGTCATTCAAATGGTTCGGCTTATGGTGATTTGGATAATGATGGCGATTTGGATTTGGTGGTGAATAATGTCAATATGCCTTGTTTTGTTTACCGTAATAATGCGGAAACATTGACTGATAATCATTATTTGAAATTTAACCTAATTGGTAAAGGAAAAAATCCACAAGCGGTCGGTGCAAAAGTAACCGTAAAACATGGCGATGAAATCTATTATTTAGAACAAATGCCGATTCGTGGATTTCAGTCTACGGTGGACTTTCGTCCAAATTTTGGTTTAGGAACATTGACGAAAGTCGATTCTGTAATCGTAGAATGGTACAATTCAGAAGCGGTTACAATTATGACAAATGTTGAAACAAATCAAGTATTAACACTTAAAGAAATAGATGGAAAATCTGGTAAATATTATCGAAAAACAACATCAAAAACATTGATTAAAAATATTTCAAATGTATTAAATATTGATTATCAGCATGAAGAAAATCGATTTGTGGACTTCGACAGGGATAGATTATTATATCACCTAAGAAGTACCGAAGGGCCGAAAATGGCAATCGGTGATGTGAATGGCGATGGCAAAGAAGATATGTATATTGGAGGTGCAAAAGGAACGACTGGAAAACTATTTTTGCAGTCGGGAAATGGCTTTAGATTATCGGCTCAAACTGCTTTTGAAAAGGATAAAGAATCGGAAGATTTAGGTTGTATATTTTTTGATGCAAATGGTGATGGACAACAAGATTTATATGTCACAAGTGGCGGAAGTGAGTTTTCTCCTTCAGCCTTGCCATTATATGATAGATTGTATATTAATCAAAATGGAAAGTTTGTGAAATCCGAACAAAAACTACCTGAAAGACGCTTAGCAACTACATCTTGCGTAACTGCTGGCGATTATGATAATGATGGTGATGAAGATTTATTTGTCGGAAGTCGAATGCGTTCTTTCTATTACGGTGTCCCTGCAAATGGTTATATCTTACAAAACAACGGCAAAGGTCAATTTACGGATGTGACCGAAAATATAGCGAAAGACTTACAACAAATCGGAATGATTACAGACGCAACTTGGTCGGATATTGATGGTGATAAAGACTTGGATTTGTTGGTAGTAGGAGAGTGGATGCCGATTACTATTTTTGAAAATGAAAATGGACAATTAATTGAAAATGAAAAATTGAAAATTGAAAATTCAAATGGTTGGTGGAATACGATAGAAGCGGCAGATGTGGACAAAGATGGGGACATAGATTTCATCGTTGGTAATCATGGTTTGAACTCTCGATTCAAGACTTCAATTGAAAATCCGGCTTGTTTATATGTCAATGACTTTGATAAAAATGGCACGGCAGAACAAATTATTTGTACCTATAATGGTGATAATAATTATCCATTGGCATTGCGGCATGATTTGGTAATGCAATTGCCACATTTAAAAAAACGATTCTTAAAATACGATGCTTATCGCAATGCAACGATAAATGACTTGTTTTCAGAAGTAGAAATGGAAAAAACGATTACATTAAAAGCACAAACTTTCAAATCGGTTATTTTGTTAAATGATGGAAGTGGAAAATTTGAAATGAAAGCTTTGCCAAAAGAAGCTCAAACCTCACCAATTTATGCAATTTTAGTGAAAGATATTGATGGTGATGATAATCTTGATATTTTATTAGGTGGAAATTTGTATGGTGCAAAGCCTGAAGTTGGTCGCTATGATGCGAATAATGGTTTGGTACTAAAAGGTGATGCAAAAGGAAAATTTATACCAATTTCTTCTGCTGAATCAGGTTTATTTGTAGATGGCGAAATGCGAGATTTGAAAACAGTTCAAGTTGGAAATCGTGAAGTAATTATAGCAGTGAGGAATAATGATGGTTTGGTAATTTTTGAATAAAAATAAATAAAATTGATAATCAGACCTGTCAGGTTTTCAAAACCTGACAGGTCTTTACGAATTAAAAATGACAAAAATTTATATAGAAAATCTACCTTTCGAGGTAAATGACAAATCCCTAAAAGAGCGATTTGAAGCGTATGGAATAGTTAATAATGCACATATTATTACGGATAAAGCAACCGGCAAATCTCGTTGTTTTGGTTTCGTAGAAATGTTAAACGATGAAGATGCAGAAGAGGCAATTGTTAAATTGCACGAAGCCGATTGGGACGGCAATCGCTTGGTAGTGAATGAATCAAAACCGAGAGAACGGAAAAAGTAAGCGATATTTTTTATAGAAAGTGGATAAATTGTTTAAGATTTATCCGCTTTTTTTATTGAATTAAAGTCGTATGAATTTTACTGTTTGAAGGTCAATATCACCAAAATCTCGAATAACTCGTTTTATAATCATTTCCTTATCCGTCAATTCAAGAACTTCCCAGAATAATTCACCTCTTGAAAAATTGAATCAAGACTTAGAAAGAATAACATCTATTAAAAAATTAATTGAATTAGAATTTTGAATTACCAAAATCACTTAACGAAGTGATATCTATAGATAGATAAAGGGCTTTCTCATAGAAATAATTTGAACCACAAAAGGCATAATAAGCACAAAAGGTATTCACAAAAGAATTAATAAATATAACTTTTGTGAATACCTTTTGTGCCTATTGATTCTTTTGTGGTTCAAAAAATATTAATT
>JBGCFH010000228.1:0-25884 GCA_045106825.1 Saprospiraceae bacterium
AGATTTCAAAAATTGTTAGTGATAGGTTTAGAGGTCGAAAAGAAGGATGGAAAGATGATGTAATGCTTGCTGCAACTGCTTTATATAACTATAAGAAAATTTATTAATTTATAATTTTTATAATTTGACAACTCTAATGAAAGTACGAATAATACATTTAGTGAAATATGAATTATAAACAATGAACTATTGACCGGCTAATTTAGTAATAACAGTGCTTTAGTTGGATTTTTTTATCAAATTTATGCTTTACGTTTCACTTAGGTACATTACCAAAAGTAATCCCGTATTCTAACTCATACTTTTTCCATTCTACCTGCCCGACTACGTCATAGTTACGTGTTTACTTCTGATAATGTACTTAATAATTACACCTTTGGTCGATTAAAAATTGTGACGAATAAATATTTTGAAACAAAAAATCATTCAACAATAATAATAAAAAAAGAGAGATAAAAATTAAAGCGGCAGTTGAACCACAAATCAACTTCCTTTACCTTCCTCACTTTCCAATTTCAGGCTTCCGCCCAACTTCTCCACACTCAATTTCACAATCGCCAAGCCAATACCCGAACCTTCATAAGCCCCTCGGTTGTAAGAGAATTTGAAATAGATTAAAATCTAAGTTTCAATCTATTCCAAATAGGCACTTGGACGTTTTCCAAATCGCTTTTCGAAACTTTGAGAAAAATAATTTGTGTGCTTAAACCCAACTTGATAACTGGTTTCTTTAACTGATGTAGTAGTATTGGTTTCTAATAAAAATCTCGCTTTTTGTAACCGAGCTTCCTTGATATACTGTTGAGTTGACAGACCTGTTAATAGTTTAATTTTTCGATAAAGCTGCGACCGGCTTGTATAAAGTTCCGAAGCTAATTGCTCCACCGAAAAATCAATTTCAGAAAGGTTTTTCTCTACTTGTTTTTCTAATTCAATCAGCCAGTCTTTATCTTCTTTACTATATTTTATATCCTTAGGAAGTTCAACTAAGTCCGCTTTTTCTTTTTCAATAGCGATAACTTCTTGTCGGCTATTAAAATTTAAAATAAGATTGCTAACCCTTGCTTTTAGTTCTTCTTCATTAAATGGTTTGAGCATATAATCATCTACACCAATACGAAGTGCCTTAATTTTATCTTTAAATTCAGCTCTTGCCGTTAGCATCATCACTGGAATATGACGATAATTACCATTAGATTTTAAGTTTTCTAATAATTCAAAACCATCCATAATAGGCATCATAACATCAGAAATAATGAGGTCGAATGATACTGTTTCCAACATTTCCAAAGCCACTTTTCCATTTTCTACCGCTACGACTTGATATTGATCTTCTAATAATTCAATCAAAAAATCTCGCAGGTCGTGATTATCCTCTACTAAAAGAATCGAAGATAAATTTGCTTCCTTGTGATGAATTACTTTTCGTCTTGAATCGCTTATTTGAGTAGTATTAAGAGTATCTTTAAGTCGTTCTATCTGATAAGCCTTTTCGTCAGCTATTGCTGCAAAAATTTCTTTTTTAGGAAACTCAAAATAAAAAGTACTGCCCTTACCATTCTTATTTGGACTTACTGCCCAAACCGTACCCTTCAAAAGTGCCGCATAATCTTTACAAAGTGATAAACCTATTCCAGTTCCACCTTCGTAATGATTGTCTTTAACTTGATAAAAACGATTAAATACAAACTCTAACTCATCTGAAGGAATACCTCTTCCCGTATCTTGCACCGCAATTTGTAAGCGATTTTTGAAATCACTCACAATTACAGTAATCATTCCTTCTTTAGGCGTGAATTTAACTGCATTGGATAAGTAATTACTCAATATTTTCTCCACCTTATCCGTATCAATTTCAATTTGTAAATCTGCATTCAGTTGATATTCTAATTTGAGTGTAATGCCTTTTTGCTGGGTATAAGTTTCAAAATTAGCAATGATGCGACGAATCAAGATATAGAGAATGGTTGGTTTTTCATTTAACGCTAGTTTATTATCATCTAACTTAGAAAGATCAAGTATCTGCGAAATCAGTATTAGTAATTGTTTACTATTACTTAATGCTCTTTTTAACATTGCTTGACTATGGTGACTAAGAGATTCGTTATTAAGCACTGTTTCTATTGGTGCTTGAATCAAGGTCAACGGTGTTCTAAACTCATGTGAGATATTCGCAAAAAATCGAGACTTTGCTTCTTCTAAAAGTTTAATAGCACGAAACGCTTCTATTTTTTGATTGGCGGTAATTAGTTCTTCCGAACGTTCCTGTACCTTTCGTTCTAATGATTCATTTTGTTTTAAAAAGAAAAACGTACCTAACATTAAAAAAAAGATGATAACAACTCCCAAAATAATATATAACTGCTGTTGCTTTAACTTACTTTGAGTTTCTGTCTTGAATAGTTTATTTTCAATCTCCTTTTTTTCTACTTCATATTCCGTTTTTAACGTTTCTACTCTTGATAGCAAGGTCGTATTACTAATACTATCTTTAAGCACCATCAAATCATGTTGTATTTTGTATGCTTTTTGAAATTGTCCCGTAATTGCGTAAGATTCATGAAGTAATGAATATGTTTTCCGTGCAGTAATATTGTAATTCTCTTGCAAAAGTGTTTCCTCTAATGCCTTTTCTCCATATTCGATAGCTAAATAAAACTTTTCTAAATCAAAAAAATGTTGAGCCATATAAGTATATAACTCTAATAATATAAATCGTATATCATTTTTTTCTACCAGCTCCAGAGCTTCAAAATATAATTGTTCCGCCTTTTTGTATTGTTTTAACTTATCATAATATTGACCTTTATAACTTAATATCGCTACAATCCCTCCAAAATCTTCGGCTTCTTTATACAGTAACAACGCATCGTCAAAAAAAAACTGAGCAGAGTCAATCTTCCCCATAAAATCTCTATAAATGACTCCAATATTCTGTTTTATATTCCCTTTTGCTATTTTTTGATCAACCAATAATAAGGCTTGTCGATAATACTTTAGTGCATCACGGTACTGTTCTGTAAATTGTAAAACAGCACCAATATTATTCAATAATCTCGCTTCTTTATCCTTAGAAGGAGCATATTTTCTAACAAAATCTAATGCTTTTAGGCTATATTCAATATCTTTATCAGGCATTCCTATATTTCCATAATACATAGAATAGCCCCAATAAGCCTTAATCATCCCAACAGTATCTTTATTAGCAATCAACTGATTTTCGAATAGTTGTACATATTTGAATAAACTATCAGCATTGGAACCATGAAAATAATGTCCATTAAATAAGAAACCATAAGCCTCTGCTATTTTTTTTGTGTCTTTCTTTTTTTGGCTCAATACTAAAGCTTGCTGTGCGTATTCAATACTTTTTGCAGGTTGATAATTATGATGAAGACTGGAGAGTTGTAGGTAATAGTTAATTTTTTCGTTATCAGTCGCTGCCGTTTTGATTTTATTACGTAATTGATTCGCTTCCTCTTCTATGGATTGTCCGAAAAGCGAAATGCTCCACACCATTAATATTATAATAAAATAGACCTGTTTCATATAAAAATATTATCTAAACCGTTAGATATAACTTGAATAAGCTACACTTAATATTTAAAACCATACACTTTTTCGATAAATCGAAAAAATAAGTTGTTTTTGACACAAATTTCCACGAATCGTACTAATTAAATCATAAAAAATTCGTATAATTCGTATAATTCGTGTCAAAAATTTAAAGTGTATGGTTTTAGGGACTTAACATAATGTAATGTACTAAAACAAGAGAGAAAGCAGATTAATATCATAATTGAACCGTGACCAATAAGTACGACACTTATCAATTTTAGTCAAAGTCCGTGAACTATTAATTTATTTTACAACATATAACCATCTGTTTATTTGTTATTAATATATATGTAAATAAAAAATATTTGTTCAGGCTTCGGAAATCGAATATCGTACCTATCAACACTTATTAAATAATCCAATTATTAAGTTTTAGGAAGCGAAATTACGAATATACTTCCACGATTTACTTCACTTTGAAGCGTTATTCCGCCATTAAGTTTAGAAACAACTAACTTGACGATTGCTAATCCAATACCTGAACCTTCATATTCACCACGATTATGGAGTCTTTTAAACATCTCAAAGATTTTTTCGTGGTACTGCGATTCAATACCAATTCCGTTATCTTTCACTATAATTTGATGTTGAGTTTCTGTTGATTGATAATTAATAGCAACTGTTCGTTTGTCCGCTTGATTATATTTCAGACCATTTTCAATCAAGTTTTTCAAGGCTGTAAAAAGAAAAGTATTACTGGAGTTAATCGTTGGTAAATAATCAATCAACACTTCACCGTTATATTTTTCAATGCTTTCCTGTAAATTATCAATAACGTTGAACATCAATAGATTCAAATCAATCGGTTCGGTTTTCACTACTTCGTCTTTAGAAAGGGTTGAATAATATGCAAAATCCTCCACTAAGGTATAAAGTTGTGTGGTACTACGCTTGATAGTATCAAAATAATCCCCCAATTTTTCTTTTAAATCATTTGGTAATTTTTTAAAAATTAGACCGACATGACCACCGATAACCCGAATTGGTTCTTTAATATCGTGCGAAGCGATATAATTGAAGGTACGGAGTTCATAGTTTGCCTGTTCGAGGTCTTTAGTACGTTCAGTAACCTTTCGTTCAAGGGTTTCATTAAGTCGTTTTCGTTGATGGTTTATACGATAAACAAATGCAATAATTAGCAATAAAATAAAAATAATCCCTAAAGCAAGAAATATTTTGATACGAGCATTTTTATGGATAATTTCCTTTTCCGCTTTCAATAATTTATTTTCAGCTTCCTTTTTTTCGACTTCGTATTCTGTTTTTAGCGTTTCAATCTTCCCCAATAATTCTATATTACTAAGACTATCTTTCAAAATTATCCAATCTTTCTGAATATGATAAGCTTTTTTAAACTGACCAGTCTCCACATAAACATTCTGTAAAAGATGATAAATATTTTGGGTTGTAGAAGTATTATAAAACTTTCGTTTATCAACACTGGCAAGTGCTTTTTCACCATATTCTTTTGCGGAGTCATATTTCTTCAAGAAATAATAATGGTTCGCCAAGTGCGTATATATTTCATGAAGAAAAAATCTCAAATTGTAATCGTTTGCGATTTTTAAGGCTTCAAAAAAGAAGTCTTCTGCCTTATTAGGTTGTTGTTTACTGTAATATGTTGCTTTAGCGACCAGTGCACTCGCAATGCCTTCACTATTGTTAGTATCTCTATAAAGCTGTAACGCCTCATCAAAAAAAAATTGAGCAGAATCTCTTTTATTAAAGAAGTTGGTATAAATGGTTCCCATATTGAAAAGTATATTCCCTTTTGTAAGTTTATCTTCCACCATCGGTAAGGCTTCTTGATAATAATTTAGGGCATTGCCATATTGTTGATTATCCGCTAATACTACGGCAATATTGTTAAGTAATTTAGCCTCTCGCTCGGACGAAGGCGCATACTTCCTGAGCTGTTTCAACGCTTTTAAAGCATAGGTCATGTCTTTGTCTGACTGTCCAATATAACCATAATAAAAAGAATAACTCCAATACACATCAATCATCGCTATAGTATCTTTGTTCGCAATGACTTGCTTCTCTAAAAGTTGAACATAATTGAATAAACTATCTGCAATAGCACCTTGAAAATAATGGCCTCTAAATATCTTGTTATAAGCAGTTGCAATATCTTTTGGCCTTTTCTTTTTTTTACTTAAAAAAAGTGCCTTCCATGAATACTTGATAGCTTGACTCGGCTGATAATTCAGGTACAAATCAGATAAATTAAAATATAATCTAATTTTTGTACTGTCTGACTTGGCTATTTTGATTTCATTAAGTAATTGACTTGCCTCCTTTTCTATAGACTGCCCCAAAAGTGACAGACTACATACAATAAATATTATAACCCAAAACAAACTTTTCATGCGTAATTTTTTGTGACACATTTATACTTTCATCCTTCACAAATATCTGATTTCCAATAAAATGAACAATAAGATTCCGTCAAAAAACAGACCAATGAACGTTTTGTGCGTTCGATTGAACGATTTGTGCTGTATCTGCCCCAAAGCTGCTGTCTTTTGCTCCCTAAATGCTTTTTGATTGACTCTATATTTACAATCGTAATTGACTTTATCCTAAAAGGATTTCATGGATTGAAGAATTGTCATTAATACCATTAAATAATATTATTATGAAATTACAACAACAACAACAATCAGTGCAAAAGAAGCATCGACTTATAAAATTTTTGAATTATAAAATCAATAAACAATTCCATTTATTAAAACGAAAAGTGAAACAGCCAATAACTGAACATTTTTCAATTGTTACTACTTTATTGATCGTTTTAGGCGTATTATTCAATCCATCAACTGATAATACGAATAATACTTTAGAAACAACTAAAGTAATTAGTCCAGAAAGACAAGCATTCATGGATAATGTTTATAAGATTAAAAGGAATAATCATGGTCTTGAATTAGAAAATAATATAACGGAGCAAATTGCAGTAGTTGAGAATATTCCTGCTGGGTCTTTAATCATTCCGATGGATAATACTTATCAAAATAATGGTGGAGATTTTAATTTAAAAGCATACGGTTTAATTATCAATCTATTACACGCAGATATTCCTGTAAAATGGGCAATTAGAAATAATAAAATTAAAGATGGGATTGACTTTACGGCAAGTGCAAGGCGAGTTCAGCCTACTACTTCTTCCTTTTCTAATAGAGGTTTTAAAGCCGGTCCATTTATTATTTCGCCAGGTTATGAAACACAAGCTCTCGCAGTTATTGCCGCTTACGGTAACAATGTCAATGTTTATGAATTAAACAATAATGAAAATATTGATATAAAATATACCTTAACGGACAAACCTAAAGCAGCAATATTAGATGATGGTGGTAATGCGATTATTCATAGAAATATTTATCAAAGTGCAGGGCTAACAAATAATACACATTTTATCCAACTATCGTCAGCATCATTATTGAACAGCAGTTCTTGTTTTACTTTTGCCAGCGAACCGCATGTTACTCCAGGTAATATTGATGCTTCTAAAGTGAACAATGTAAGGCAATTTGTACAAAGTGGCGGAAACTTTTTGGCACAATGTAGAGCAGTAGGCGCTTATGCAGATGCTTCTAACGGTTCTTTATTAGCAACTTTTTCAAGTGATCCCGATATTGGCGGAAACATCATATATGATAATGCCGACGAAGCCTTTATACAAATAGACGGTAATTTGAAAGATCAAAGTGGTCATATCGGCTCTTTCAAATTCACAACAAATCCGGGTAGTAGAGTTGCTTATGATAATAATGACGGCACTAACTATAAAGCCTACGTTGGCAAACTAACAGGCGTAACCGCAAGTAAAGGCGGATATGTTCATTACTTAGGCGGACACGAATACAATAGCTCAGGAAACGATGGCATCAATGGTCAACGATTGTTGCTAAATGCGCTCTTACGTCCTGCCGAACGACCAACAACTTGTAACAATACAACAAATACTAATTTTTGTGATGCTGCAATATCAGGAGATACCGACACCGATAATGATGGCGTTGCAGATATTTGTGATTTAGATGATGATAATGATGGAATTTTAGATACAGAAGAAGGCTGTGACGAAAGTGCGACATTTCCTTTTGCAAGTCAAGGTTATCTTTTCCAGCAAACCCCTTCTCAAATCTATACGGTAGATATTCAAACAGGAAGCAGTACACTTATAGGTAACTTACCTTTTGCCTATAATGCCGTTTCTATTAATGAGGCAGACGGTTTATTTTGGGGTGTTAATAGAAGTAACGATGTCTTAACGACTATAGATCCAAACACATTTAATACCGTTAATACTTACGGTACTTATGCCAGTGCCTCAGGTACTTACGATCCATTAAGAAAAGTTGTTGTGTTACGAATGATTGATAAGGTATTTGTAATTGATGGTGATCCAAACTCTCCAACTTACGGTTCTCAATTATATCAATTCAATGATAATAACAATACGCTTGATATGATTTACAATAGTGACGATGGATTGATATATGGTATTGCTAACAATACAAACAATTTATATCAATACGATATTGATAATCAAACCTCTACGTCATTGGGTAGTATAGCTGGATTACCCGTGGCAACTTATGGAGCAGCTTATTCAACACTTGACGGACGTATGTTTTTTAGTAATAATACAACGGGAGGAATATATCTAATTGATTTATCAATAGGTCTATCCGCAACACTTTTTTCTAATGGTCCTATTTCAAATCAGAATGATGGAGCAAAAGTATTAGGGGTAGGCTTAGATGGTGGTCAATTATGTATAGATACCGATGGAGATGGGATTCCTAATAGTTTGGATCCCGACTCCGACAACGACGGTTGCCCCGATGCTATCGAAGGTGGTGGCAGTTTCACAGGTGTAGATACAGATGTAAATGATAGATTAACAGGTGGCGTTGATGCTAACGGTGTTCCTATCGCAGCAACAGCTAACGGACAAACAAAAGGTAGTAGTCAAGATAGCAACTCGAATGTTTGTCCAACAGTAGAAATCTGTAATAATGGCATAGATGATGATGGCGATGGACTGATAGATTGTGCCGACCCTGATTGTTATTTAGCAGCTAATTCAGGCGATATAGATACCGATGGAGATGGCATTGGAAATAGTTGTGATTTAGACGATGATAATGATGGGATTTTAGATACAGATGAAGGTATAAACTGTGGTCAAAACGTACCTGTGTATACAGCAGTCAATAGCCCTGGATTTAGTTCGTCTAATGCGGCATCAACGGTAAATAATTTAGATTTTACGGATATTGGTGGCACAACAACAGATTTAAACATAAATACAACCTATCCTGTAGGCGTGAACGACTATGACTCTGGCACCATGGAATTTAGTAGTTCAGTAGGCGGTGGAACTCCATCTTTAGTCGTGAGAATGAATAATACCGATTTAACAGGTTTTGCTACTATAGATTATAATTTTAATGAGCCTGTCGTTTTAGAAAATATGACGATTTATGACATAGATCGAGCACTTACTGGTGGTGCTAGTACTATATTTCAGGATGAAGTAGAAGTAAAACTCTATGATGACTCTAATAACCTAGTAGCTAGCACCCTTACTTTGGGAAGCAATTTATCATTCAATGGGGCAGGTAATGTGGTATTTACTGGAAATAATAATACAACAACAGACGATCTTAACCATGCCTTACAAATAAATTCCAATGGTCAATTCATTTCCCAAATCAGAATTTTCTACAGAACAGGAGATGGAGGTCTTATAGCCAATCCACAAAACCAAGCCATATGGTTAGGCGTTCCTGTTTTATGTTTCCCCGTTGATACAGACGGAGACAATATTCCAGATTACCTCGATCCCGACTCCGACAACGACGGCTGCTTCGATGTCGTAGAATCTGGTGGAACAGATACGGATAATGATGGAGTTTTAGATGGAACAGGTTTCGGTAATAATGGTGGAGTGACAGGCGGAACTGGAGGCTATAATGGTACAAATGGAAATGAAACAAATGCAACTCAAGTAACGATAGTCACGCCACCATCAAATCAAACGATACAAGGTGGCTCAGCAGTCACTTTCAGTGTTAGTGCAACGGGTGAAGTCGCAACCAGTTATAATACAGGTACACCAATTTACGATACTTCAGGAAATTCAAATGCAGGACTTCAATATCAATGGTATATGGGCAATCCAACTACTGGAGGTATGCCATTGACGGATAATGCAACATTTACAGGTACAAATACAAGTACGCTAACCATCAATAATACAGAGGGTTATAACAACACCGATTTTTGTGTCATCGTAACCCATCAAAATAATAATTGCCTTGAAGAAATCCGTTGTGCGACACTTAATCTTACCGAAAACTGTTCAAACGGTGTAGATGATGACGGCGATGGTTTGATTGACTGTGCGGATAGCGACTGTATTCCTGCTCAACCCGGAGTGATTATTATGGATTAAGGTTAATAAAAACAACAAGGATTAATCACCACAACTAAATTTCTCATAAAATATTAGTGACACATGTTAGGAGTTGCTCGTAGATTGGCAGCTCCTATTTTATAAAAAATAAATCATCAACTATATCATGTATCATAAAATAGATAAATTATTTGGGAAAACAAGTAGATATTATGCCAGTCAATCCTTATCTGAACTACAACAAATATTGAGTACTATTCTTAAAGAACTCGACGCTATTAAAGTACCACAAAAGTATCTTAAACTCAAAATAACTAAAATTGAAGCATGTGTTTATTTACAAGATAAATTAGCCATAAGCCCAAGTAAATACGAAGCGTTCCTTATTAGTTCTGAGTTATTGGAAAAATTAACAGAAACTTATATCTGGTTGTTTAATATAAATGAAAAATAAATTTCTACTTTGGTAGTTGTAACATAAACCTTGTCCCTTTACCAACTTCACTCTCAACTTCTACCCTTCCGCCCAACTTCTCCACACTCAACTTCACAATCGCCAAACCAATGCCAGAACCTTCATAAGCACCTCGATTATGTAATAGCTTGAACATTTCAAAAATCTTTTTGTGATAATTTTCATCAATTCCGATTCCATTATCGGAAACGATGATTTGGTGATAGTTTTCGGTTTTAGAATAACTTACCTTGACTGTTGGCGTTTTGCTTTCGTTGTATTTCAAGCCATTTTCAATCAAGTTTTTTAAAGCCGTAAAAAGGAAAGTATTATTAGAATTAATCGTTGGTAAATCCTCGATGACGACTTCCCCATTATATTTTACAATACTTTCTTGCAGATTATCAATCACATTATACGTCAATGAATTCAAATCGACCGGTTCCGTTTTGATACCTTCATCTTTAGAAAGCGTAGAATAATACGCAAAATCCTCAATTAAAGTATAAAGTTGCTTGGTACTTCGCTTAATGGTATCAAAATAATCGCCTAAATTTTCTTTTAAGTCGTTGGGCAATCGTTTGAAAATCAACCCTGCATAACCGCCAATCACTCGAATCGGTTCTTTGATGTCGTGCGAAGCGATATAGTTGAAGGTGCGGAGTTCGTAGTTGGCTTGTTCGAGGTCTTTGGTACGTTCAGCGACTTTTTGCTCCAAAACGATATTGTATTTTTTGCGTTGATGACTTTGATACCACAAAAATACCGCAATCCCCACGATAAGTAAAAAAGCAATCAACCCACCGAAAGTACGATTTCGGGAACGCAATTGTTCTAATACTTGACGGTTTTCTAATTCCGAAATTTTCTGCTGTTGTTCCAAATTACGAAACTCTGCACTCGCAAATGTACCATATCGCAATCTATCATTTCCAAACTTTTCCTTTTGTGTTTTAAGTAATTCTTTTTGGAGTTCAATCACGGTTTTTAAATCGCCAATAGCCGTGTAATAGTCGATTTTTAAATCAATTAAATTTTCGGTCGATTGAAAATTTTGAACTCCCGTTGAGTCATACTGTTCAATCAAGGCTTTGACACGACCATAATTCTTCTTTTTTAAGAAATATCGTCCGCTTGTCAACAAATAAGCCTCTTGATTAAAATCTTCACTTTTTTTGGCTAAATCCAAGTGAATTTTTGCCTTTGAAAGTAGATTATTCTTAATATAAAAATCAGCAATGGTCACATGAGCATAATTAATAGCAGTTTGATAGGTTCTACCCTCAACGGTATCTAACTTTGCTATATTTTTTTTGATTAAATCAATGTATTGAAAGGAAGAGTCTAATTGATTATTTTTCTCACTCAAGATAAGCAAAGCCGTGTAGTTATAAACATAACCATATTCTCGCTCAGGAAAATCGGCTTTTGCATCAATTACCATTGAGGCTTTTGTATATTTTATGGCATTGTCATAGTCTTCAAGGTGTTTATAAACATTACTGATATTCCCAAAAGGATAGGTTTCCCAATTTCGATTCAACATTTTTCCATAGCGAACGGATTCAAAAAGATGTTCTAAGGCTTTGTTATAATCGCCCAAATCAAAGTAAATATACCCCAAACGATTGTACGCCCGAGCAACGTTGAGCGTATCATAATTCATATCAATAGGATATTTGATATACTGAATCGCTTGCGAAATCGAATCCATAAAGTAGTAACGATTCCCCAATCGCTTACTAAAAAAAATAATATCATCATCTGACTGTAACTGCTTCGCAGCTTCGATACCTTTCTTTAAGTAAGCGACTCGTTGTCTGTCCTCCCAGCTTTCTACTTCTGTCCTATTCGTATCAATGGCTTGAAATACTTTTAACTGTTCCATTGACTCGTGAGCCGGAATACTTTCCCAATCATATTTGATGGCGTTTTGACCAAAGATAATTATTGGAAATAGTATAAATAAAAATAATAAAATATATTGTATTAATGAACTCATACACACCTTGACTTATGTAGTGACAAAAGATTATATAGCTACCCACGTAATGTTGGACAATATTGAAAATCAATCCCGAGGACTCGGGATAAACGGTTGTTTTTTACGGTATTGTAAAAACCGTCTGCCGTCTGCCGTCCACCGCCTGTCCCGACACCTCGGGGTTAACCGTGTAGCCGATAATATTAACTCTGATAAGTAAATTCTGCAAAACAAGTTGGCCAATCAGGTTTACCAAACTTTTAAAGTTTAGTAAACCTAAGTTTCCGTTCACATAATTACTAATTCAAAGATTATTTTAAAAACTCACTCGGATATTTCCCGAATCGCTTCTTAAAATTACGAGAAAAATACTTTTCATCTTTGAATCCGACTTTGTAAGCAATTGCTTTTATGGTTAGATTTGGTTTATTTTCTATCAGTTCTCGGGCGGCTCGAAAACGTACTTCATTGATGTAGTTTCGAGGCGTTAAACCTGTAAACTGTTTGACGTTTTGATACAATTTGCTGCGGTTCGTCATCAACTCTTCCGTAAAACTATCAATTTTAAAGTTAGAATTTTGATAATTCTTTTTCACGATTTTTTCAAATTTGGCTAACCACTCCAACTCTTCCTTAGTTAACTCAACAGAAGTTGTGTCCTCTGTATCAACTGTTCTTTCTGTCGTCGCCAGTTCTTGTTTATACACCTTTCTACTTTCTGAGAAATCAATCAAATTATCAATCCGAGCCAGCAGTTCCTCGTCCACAAAAGGCTTTACGATATAATCGTCAATACCGATTCTTAATGCTTTGAGTTTTTCGTCTGTTCCGCTCATAGCAGTCAACATAATTATTGGAATCGTGGCAAATTTAGGGGTATTTTTTAGCTGTGTAATCAACTCATAGCCGTTCATTTCAGGCATCATTAAGTCACTGATAATCAAATCAATCGCTACATCACTATTTAAAACCTCTAAAGCCGCTTTGCCGTGAAGTGCCGTAACGACATTATAATTTGGTTTCAAAATAACACCTATATATTCTTGCATATTTAGGTTGTCTTCTACAACTAAAACTGTTCCTAAATTTTTGTTTTGAAGTGTTAAAGTTGGAGTTGAAGTACTTGTAGTTGTTTCATTTTGTCCTATTGAGTCATTTATAAAACCTGACGGAGTTGCAATAACCTTTGGTAAATTGACCATAAAAGTACTGCCTTGACCAAAAGTACTTTTTACTTGAATGCTTCCCCCCATGAGTTCAACATATTCTTTACAAATCGCTAAACCGATACCTGTTCCGCCCTCCATAATATCCCCCGAAATTTTACTTTGATAATATCTATCGAAAACGTGCGGCAAATCATTTACATGAATACCTCGACCTGTATCGAAAACCTTAATTTGAAGCTGGTTTATTTTGTCCTCAACGCTAATACGAACCTCACCACCATCTGCCGTAAACTTAATAGCATTTGATACCAAATTTTTAATTACCGTCGTAAATTTGTACTGGTCAATTTCGATATATAAATCCTCGGTTATATTATGTTTTAATTGAAAATCAATATTTCGACTAATCGCATAAGTTTCAAAATCAGCATAAATTTTATGAACGTGCTTCATCAAATGTATTGAGGTTGTTTTCACATCAACCTTATTATTTTCAAACTTGATTAAATCCAAGATTTGATACACCAAATCGAACAGATGTAAACTGTTTTTAGAAGCAGATTGTACTAAATACCGACTTTCTTCGTCCAGTGTTTTGGTTTTCAAAACTTTCTGTAAAGGATTGATAATGAGTGTTAAAGGGGTTTTTAGTTCATGGCTAATATTCGTAAAAAAACGAGTTTTAGCAGCATCCATACCTTGGAGTTGTTCATTTTTGTATTCTAATTCTTTTGAATACACTTCTTTTTGTTTGTTCCAACGATACATTAGAACGCCTAAAATGAGCAATGCACTTAATACAATAAGCGTAATAATATTACGGTTTCTGTACCGAAGTTCAGCCAAACGTTTCTGATTTTCAAGTTTTTCAATCTGTTGCTGTTGTTCTAAACTTTTAAACTCTGTATTAGCAAAAGAACTGTACCTTAACCTATCATCACTAAATTTTTCTTTCTGTTCTTCCATCAATTCAGCCTGTACTGCTGCCACATTCTTAAAATCATTAATAGCCCTATAATAATCTATTTTGAGTTTTAGAAAATTTTCTATGCTCGTAAAACTATGTAAATTAATACTTTCAAATTGTTGAATAATACGTTTTACTTCGCTATAATTTTCTTTTTTTAACCAATACTGACCTTCTGAAAATAAAATACGTTCTCTTGTAAAATTAGGATTGGTATTGACCAATGCCCTACCCATATCAATATAGTTTTTAGCTAATTCTAAATCATTATTAGCAATGTAATAATCAGCGATTGTTGTGTAAGCAAAATTGCGAACATTTTTATAAATTATTTGCTGTAAAGTATCAAGAGCCGTAATATTTTGATTGATAAGGTCAATATACTTAGCGGACGAATCGGGCTCATTTTTCTTTTGAAAAAGCATCACCAAATAAGTATAATTATAAACCAAACCATATTCTTTATCAGGAGAAGTCGCTTTTTTATCTATTTCAATTGACCGCCGAGTGTATTTTATGGCATTATCATAATCTTCTAAATTTTTATAAACAGTCACAATATTGCCGATAGGATAGCTTTCCCAGCCATTATTAAGTAGTTTTGCGTATTTGATAGATTGAAAAAAAGCAGTTAATGAATTATTATAATCACCAATAATCAAATAAATGTACCCTAAAGAATTATAACCTCTGGCAATACTAATTGTGTCATAATTGGTATCAATGATTTGTCGAGCATAGTAAATAGCTTGTGAAAAAGAGTCTATTTCACAATAATTATTACTCAATTTTTGTGCGTATCCAACAATATCAGATTTTACCTTTAAATGCTTAGCTGCATCAAATCCTTTTTTAAAAAAAGCCCGACGTTGCTCTAAGTCTAAGCTAATCGTTGTGTCTGTTTCATAGATTGATCCAAATGCTTCAAGCTGTTCAATAGAAGCATCTGCAGGAAAATCTGACCAAGGATAGATATATTTCTCGTCCTGTCCATTAACCAAAAATGGCAATACCAAAATATAAAATAGTAATGTACTTTTAAGTGATAGGTTCATCTTATTTTATTAGTGACACTTTATTGTAAGTTAACAAAATTAAGTATATAACTATATTTCTCTTTGTTTTGATTATAATTTTCTAACCATATTTACAGTTTTCTAACGCTTTTATTACGGTTGTCTAACTAACGATTTACAATACTCTACCCTAAAGGAAACTAACTTTGTACCTAATATATAGTGAATACTAACTGCTCTTTAATTTTTATGATTATTCGTGAGTTTTTTTAAAAAGTTACTATATCAAATAAGTATGTACTAAAAAAATAAACGGTAGCGATTTTTATAAAATTTTCAGTGTATCAATATAAGTATTTAACACCTAAAACCAACTTTACACTACTTAATTAAGACCTAAGAGGAAGTGATAAAATACACTTCAAATTGGACAAATTCATTCGAGTATGTATTAGTAAGTTCTTGTAAAGGAACGAGATATACTATCTGATATACAACTTGTGCGAGGTATTGATAAGTCAATTTATCAACATTAGGAATAACTACTTATTAAATAAATTTAAAATGATGTCACTATTTTTTTCATTTGGTAAAAAAATAACAAAAGTTAATAAGGTTATATTTTTTACTTATTGTATGTTACTATTTTCAAGTTATATAAATTTTGCTTTCACCACCAACGATGATAGTCATCTAAGGGAAATATCCAAATTAGGGAATTTTCCTCCAAATGTGGGGCAGTTATTGATTGATGTTAATGTCAATAATACTACGCCAGGTGCTGATGATGTAATAACTTACAAATTTCGTTACCGTTATGCTTCGACCACCGAACACGGTACAAATGCACAAATTCAATTCACCTTTCCAACAGCTTATGAGATTGTCGCTCCAGCATTACTTGGTGGTAATATTTCCAACGTTTCTAATGTTGGAAATCAATACACAATTTCTTTAGAGTCACCAGCAAGTTTGGGGTTGCCTTCGGGGACTTTAGCCGCAGGTTCATCGGGGCTTTTTGAGTTTCAAGTCAAATTCAAGTGTGGAACAAATGGCTCTGGCGGTATTCCTTCGGCTGGCTCCTCTGTAAACCTTACACAAAATCCAATATTTACGGTAACTGGTGTTAGTAATACTGCCTCTGCACCAAGCAATGTGACTGTTCCTACGGTGAGTAGTTGTACTTCTACTACTCCAACTTCTTCGGGTTCTAATGAGTTTTACAAACGTAGCTTTAGTGGATTTGGTCAAGGCAGACGGGCTTTATTCGGTTTGTATGTTCCAACAAATGAAACAACTGTTTATACCTACACCGATATTTTTCCACAAGGATTTAAAATATATGGTGGTCTTGAAGGCACACTTTCGCCTGGTTGGACATTAGAAGTACAAGCCAATGGTGCATGGTGGGACATTTCGAGCTATCAAAATGTAGAAAATTTTATACATAATGTAGCTATCGGAGCAACACTAAAAGACCAAAATGGTACGGATATTACAGGGACATCACGAGTAAGCACATTTGTACCCGATGGAACTAATCCACCTGCGGGTACGAGTTATGCAGAAGGAGTCACAGGAATTAGAGTGACTGGTAGCGGTTATCATGGTGGTTATTTTCTAAGGATGTATATTGAACCTAATGCACCATTGGGCTGGACTCAAAACTGTTTAACTACTAATAATCCTGCCTATTCTACGGATTGTGTGGATATTTTTGTGGATAATCGAGGTTCATTAAAATCATTCTGTTTTTTTCAGGGTAGTCCTCAGAGCTTAGGAGGAACCGCACTTAGCGACAGAGGTGGCGTAGGCATCAATGTTTCAACAGCATATCCTAATTTATACAAAGACCCAATGGATGCTCAAGGAAATATTGTCATTGACCAAACGGTTGACTTAACACCTATTGACGCACCTACGATTGAAATACTATTACCATTAGGTTTCGATTTTGTAGAAGGGACGACTAAACCAAATTATTGGTTTGTTAATAATGTAGGTGGCAATATTCACAGTAATCCACCAGCTGCATTCAACCCTATATTTACACGTACACCCGACTATAACGGCACAGGACGAGTGCTACTCAAATGGGATTTTCCATTATTAACGTTTCCTGTTGGCAGACCCGCTAATGCAATACCGAGATTAGCCCTTGTATTCTCTTCCCGATACATGGGGACGCATCCCTTACCTCCTTCTCATGCTTACTTTGATGTAACTATCACGGCACAATCCGTATTCACAAACGAACAAGGTCTTCCTACACAGTCAATCACTTGTAATCCTCATGTCGGCATACCGAGTAGCGGAGGTTCTGTGAATAGTGAAAAGTATGTCCGAGGTGCATTAGATGTTCAACAAAGTCGCTATCCAATATCGGGTAATACAGAGCTTTCAGGTGATGCGACTTATGAGCTGTATGTTTACAATCATAATTTTCAACGTTTAAAAGAAATTGACATAGCGGATATTTTGCCGTACATCGGGGACAAAGATATGCTTGGTACGAGTAGTCGAGGTTCAGGCTGGAGCGAAGAGTTAACCAATGCGATTACTGTCGAGCGATATAAAATAGGGACAGGCTTAGTCGATGCTTCTTCTGAGATACCTAATGGAGTCTTGTATTCTAATACTTACAACGCCTGTTATTTAGATGGTGCGTTACCATCTGGACAAGTAACGGCTAACCCTGCGAGTGCCAGTGTCGGTCAATCTGGTGGCTGTACGGATTTTAGTAGCTCCGTAGCACCAGCAGGAGCGAAAGGTTTTGCTTTTCGTTGGATTGATAATGCCGAACCCTTAGAGTTTGGTGAATATTTAAAAATCACTGTCGATGTTACTCAACTGAATGGAGAGGCGGATATGACCAATAATGAAGTCGCATGGAACTCATTCGCTTATACGGTTACCGAAGAGGATGACGATGTCTTATTTTCATCAGAACCGCTAAAAGTTGGTGTAAAAATGATTGACATGAATAATTATGCGGCTATCGGTGGTAGAGTCTGGCATGACGAAAATGGTAATGGAAAACAAGATGGTGGAGAAGAGAGTTTTAAAGATATTACCGTGTCATTATACGATGGTTCGGGTAATCCCATCACAGAAACAGCAACTATCAATGGAGTCAGTACAACTACCAATGTCACAACGCTTACGGATAGCTTGGGGAATTATCGTTTTTATGGTTTACAACCCAGTACAACTTATGCCGTTCGATTAGAAAATGACAATAATTTTGTAGGTAACGGCACATTAACAGGCTTCTACCTAACCTTATCCAATGCTTCAGGTATCTTGGACACCGAGGACTCTGATGCACTTGAGGGAACATTAAGCGGCTCACCATCAACACCTCGACCACAAATTGGTATTCTAATGAGTGATCCGAATGGTAGCATCCAAATCTATAATGATTTTGGATTTTATAAACCTGCAAGTCTTGGTAACTATGTCTGGTTAGACGATAATGCAGACGGTAGTCAAAATACCGATGAAAATCCTGTGCAAGGGGTAGAAATGACGTTGAAAAGAGAAAATGGAACGGTTGTAGGCACGACTACAACGAACAGTAACGGTTTGTACTTCTTTGAAAACTTAATTCCGGGTAATTATTATGTGGAAGTAACGAATGGCATACCTGCGGGTAGGATTCCAACCAACAAACAAGTTTCGGGGAATGATGAAACCGACTCTGATTTTAATACAACACCAAATATTCAAACAGATATTTTAGCTTTAGCATCAGGACAAGTCCGAGGGGATATTGATTTAGGTTTAAAAAATCAGGTGCTCAATCCAGCTGCTATTTGTGGAACAGCTTGGGACGATTTAGATGAAGACGGCGTACAAGATAGCGGTGAACCAGGTCAAGCGTATATGACTGTCAATCTTTTAGATGCGAATGATTTTGTTCTTAACAGTCTTCAAACAGATGCGAATGGAGATTATTGTTTTTATAATTTGCCACCAAATACAGGTTATAAAGTAGCCTTTGTCTTGCCGTCTGTTACGGCTTCTTCCTACACTAATCCTGGGGCAGATATGGACGCAAACACTTCGACAGGTATCACAGGAACATACACGCCTACGAATAATCAAACGATTAACGATATAGATTGTGGAATTATTGGTCCATTTTCTATTGGTAATTTAGTTTGGTTGGATGCCAACAACAATGGTCAAAAAGATGCTTCGGAATCACCATATAGCAATGTAGAAGTATTCTTATTAAACAGCACTGGTACAACAATATTGGCACAAACAACAACCGATAACTCGGGGCGTTACCTTTTCAAAAATCTAACACAAGGCACTTACAGAGTCGAGATAGAATTGCCAATTTATTCTAAATCATCGAACGACCCAACAAATGCAGCTACACCAAATGCAACCGATAATGATGATAATGGCATCGGTACCGCAACCTCAGGACGTATCCAAAGTCAACCGATTACCTTGCAGCAAGGTGGCGGCTCAAATACAGGGGCAAACTGGACGGAAACCGATCATGGTGAACTCATCAACGGAGAGAATGATCCCGCAAGTAATCCTAAAGCCTACTACACTGTGGACTTCGGTGTCGTGGCTTTACCGCCTCCGACCTCATGTTCAACGGGTCCTGACAGCGATAGCGATGGTATCTTAGATATTTGCGACTTAGATGATGATAATGATGGGATTTTGGATAGTGACGAATGTCCTCAGTCTGTGGGTAGTGGACTTTCGGGACATTTGACAGGCTTTACCTACAGTATTTCTTCTACTAATCCATCAAGTAGTGATGTTCCACATGTTTTAAATTCTATCACTTATGGCGGAACGACTTATACAGATTTTATTTTGCCAGATGGTTTTCAGTCTTTTTATAGTTTAACAAATAATAGTGGAGCTCGATTTACGGAAAATGGTGTACCTGGTGTCTTTGATTATAATAGTCCAACTTATGACCAAGATATTTTAGTATCAGCGTATCAAAATCGTAATCTAAATGCTTATCAAGACTTAGGTAGTAATAACTACGCTGACGGAGATTATTATGAATTGAGCTACAACATACCAGTTTTATCCACAGCAGGAGGTTTTGTCGCTATCACCGAACGAAACGGGAATAATGGGCAGGTCATTCAAGCATTGGATGCCGGCGGAAATGTCATAGGACCTACATTAACTATTCAACCTTCTCACTATGTCGATTTAGGACATAATATTCTTTATTATGGTAATACACAAAACGTTTATATGGCACTATATCCGATTGAGGATTTAGCACCTTTAGGTTCATCTATTTATGGATTACGAATTTCATTTGGAGCAAGTGCGACAACTGATGGCCCTGATGCAAAAGTCTTTTTCTTTGGTGATTTAGCACTCGTACAATGTGACTATGACGGAGATGGTATTCCGAACGATTTAGACTTAGACTCCGACGATGACGGCTGTCCAGATGCAATTGAGGGAACGGCAAGTTTTACAAATAGTAATTTACAAAACGATAGGTTGACAGGAGGTATTGATAGTGATGGTGTACCTACGGTAGCCAATGGCGGACAGGGTGCTGGTGCAAGTTATGATGAATTTGACAATAGTGCTTGTAATGAAATCTGTAACAACGGCACAGATGAAGATGGTGACGGTTTGATTGATTGTCAAGACCCAGATTGTCCGTGTCATTACGCTTGTTCTGTTCCAGCCTGTCCTAATGTCATGGTGATAGACTCGTTCAATAATTACAGTACCGCAGGTGTTGATCCTACCAATAATGTAGCGGATTCTACAGAATCAATAGGTGGAATATGTGGCTCACGAGGACTTTATGTAGCCTTTGAAAGTGGCTACAACTATCTAATCACGGGCGTAGGCTCGACTACTACCCTATCAATTTCAGAGAGTGCTGCTTCAAATGCCGAATATTATATCACTTATGATGGGACAGGTGGCAATGGTAGCAATATCCCTGATGCGACAGTCGGGCTGGGAGGATTAGATTTCACAAACCGTACTTTCCAACTTAGGTTTGACTCGGGGGACTTTAATAGCTCTCCTACTGATACCCGTTCTATTACGGTCAATCTGAATATATGGAGCAGTCCGACTAATTTGTCGAGCGCAACCGTTCTTTTAGATAAAGACACACCTGACGGAACGACTATTACTTTTTCTTCCATTACACCTATATTAGGTGGAGGAGCAGATTTAACAGCAGTCACGGCGTTACAATTACATTTTAATACATCAGGAAATGCCATAGATGCTACATTTTCTAATTTCAACGCTGTTTGTCTAAATGAAATTTGTGATAACGGCATTGACGATGATGGCGACGGCTTGATTGATTGTGCTGATGGTGATTGTATTATACCTAAACCTAATAGCATAATTACAGATTAATAAATAGAGTAGTTATCACTACTTTCTCATAAAATATTAGTGACACATGTTTAAGGCTGCTTATCATCTTTGATAGCAGCCTTATTTTTATTTTTTACTTTGGTAAATTCAATATAAATTTTGTTCCTTCTCCAACCTTGCTCTCAACTTTAACCGTTCCACCCAACTTCTCCGTCACTAACTTCACAATCGCTAAACCAATACCTGAACCTTCATAAGCACCTCGATTATGTAAGCGTTTGAACATTTCAAAAATTCGGTCGTGGTATTTTTCATCAATACCGATTCCGTTATCCGAAACGATAATTTGATGATAACTTTCAGTTTCTTGATAATTAATTTCGACGGTTGGTACTTCACTTTTATTATACTTCAAACCATTTTCAATCAAATTTTTCAAAGCCGTAAAAAGGAAAGTATTATTAGAATTGATTGTAGGCAAATTGTTTATCAAAACTTCGCCATTATACTTTTTGAGACTTTCTTGTAAGCCGTCAATAACATTATAAGCCAATAAATTCAAATCGATAGGTTCTGTTTTCACAGTTTCGTCCTTAGAGAGCGTTGAATAATAAGCAAAGTCCTCTACTAAGGTATAAAGTTGTGTTGTACTACGTTTTATAGTATCAAAATATTCTCCTAAATTTTCTTTTAAATCGTTTGGCAATCGTTTGAAAATCAACCCTGCATAACCGCCAATTACCCTAATCGGTTCTTTAATATCGTGTGAAGCAATGTAGTTGAATGTGCGAAGTTCGTAATTAGCTTGTTCGAGTTCTTTAGTACGATTTTCAACGATTTTTTCAAGTTGAGTATTAAAAGTCCGAAGCTGTTCGGCTTGTGCTTCGATAGTTTTTTTATTTTCGAGGTCTTTTGCCAAAAGTTCATTTTGACGTTTATAATATCTAAAAATTAAAAAAGCAATTATTCCGACCAACAAAGCCAAACCTAAACTTCCCCAACGAATCAATTGCTGTACTCTGAGTTTATTTTCTAAGGCTTCTTTTTCCAGTTCAAAAGTTTCCTGTTTTTTATCAAAATCAAACTGCATTCGTTGTGTTGTCAATTCTTGAATATTTGATTGGTTATTCAAACTATCTGCAATCAGTTGATATTCTGATAAAAAACCATAAGCCTTTTTATAATCACCAGTTAACTCATGTAAGTGTTGTAACCTATCCAAAACAATTTTTAAATTCACAAAATCGCCTGATGATTGTCCGATTACATAAGCCTTATTGGTCATATCAATCGCTTTCTGATACTGCTTTTTTTCTTCAAAAATAGATGCTTTTATCAAGTGATAAGTGATTAAATATGTATTAGAAACTTGACCAGTATCTCGTTCTACTTCAGCAAGTATATCAATCACTTTATCTACTTTTTTTACTGCTAAATACTCGTTAGCAGTACTGATTTTGTTACCGAAAATCATCTCGACCGAACCTCTTTGTTCCGCAATTTTGAGTTGTTGCTGTCGTATTTTTATAGATTCTTTGTGATTGCCTTGATTGGCATATAACGAAGCTATGTTGCCATAACCATTGTACTGTCCTTTGAGGTCGTTTTCTTTTTCAAGAACATCTATGGATTTTTGATAATATTCCAATGCTTTTTCGGTATCCCCTTGATTTTTATAAAATAATCCAATATTGCCGTACACCAAACCAACACCACGATTGTTTTCAGCAGCTTCAAAATATTTTAAAGCTTTAAATGCTGCTTGATATGCTAAATTAAACTGATTAATTCGAGAATAACTATTACTTAAGTTCGTGTATATTGCTGCTTTTCGTTCAGCAGACAAAGTGTCATTTAATAATTGAGTTGCCGCTTCAAGATAATTAACTGCTTCCACATACTTTCCTTGCCGTTTCGCAATAACTCCCAAAGCGTTTAACGCACCTAATTCTCCTAAGTCAAAATCAACAGCTTTATAATTTTCTAAGGCTTGTTTGAAAATTTCTTCACTTTCTTCGTGTTGTCCTTTCGCACTCAATAACTTACCTCTTTCCATCAAAACATCGGTAATCAGTTTTTTATCCTTTGCCTTTTTAGCAATTTCCTCTGCTTGTCGAATATACATTTCCATCAATTTAATGGATTGCGAACGACGTATGCAATCAGTGATTGCGATACATAATACAACTTTTTGTTCCGCTTCTTTTGCGTTTTCCAATTCTAATTTAAGACTATCCAGAACAACATCTGCGTTTTGAGCCTTACAACATATCGTAAAACTTAGAATAATAATAATAATGTATGTGTATATATACATATATATAGGTTTTACTACTTACTCCTTAAAAATCAATTTTCTAAAAACTATGACTTTTTACAACAATATTTTTACCGAATTTTATATTTAGTTTTCTCTTCATTAAAATCTACTCCAAATATTCGCTCGGATATTTACCAAATCGTTTCTTGAAATTCCTCGAAAAGTGTTTTTCATCTTTAAATCCAACTCTTAATGCTACTGCTTTAATCGTATATAAACTTCGACTCTCCAAAATCTCCCTTGCTTTCTGAAAACGTATTTCATCAATATATTTTTTAGGTGTTAAGCCTGTTAAAACTTTTAGTTTTCTATAAAATTGGACTCGACTCAACAACATATCTTGTGTAAGTGCATCTATAGAATAGTTCGTATTTTGAAGATTTTCAAGTGTAGTTTCTTCTAATTTTTCTAACCATTCTTGGTCTTTCGTTACCGTTTTAGAAGATCTATCAACTGTATTGTTCGCAGCTTTTTCTAAGGCAATAAATTCCGTTTTATTTTGATAGTTTTCTAATAAATTATCAATTCTCACCATCAATTCTTCATCAAGAAAAGGCTTTGTCAGATAATCATCAATACCAACTCGAAGTGCTTGTAGTTTGTCTTTTTTATCATCAAGTGCTGTAAGCATGATTGTTGGAATAGCAGCATATTTCGGTGTGTTTTTTAATCGCTTAATGAATTCGTGACCATTCATTTCAGGCATCATCAAGTCCGTAATAATCAACTGAATATTATTATTTTCCTCCAAAAATTCTAATGCAGCTTTTCCATGAGGAACAACATTCACATTATAATTATCTTTCAAAAGATATTTGATATATGATTGCATATCCAAATTATCTTCCACTAAAAGTAAATCTGGGAAAGTACTATTCAACATTGATTTTACAAGTGTAGCGTTGTTAGTTTCGTAGATTGGTACAGGAAATAACGAAGTCATTGCTTCTGCGTTTTGAACAATAGGAATCATCACTGTAAACACACTTCCTTTACCAAGTTCACTTTGTACCTTGATTGTGCCATTCATTGCTTTAACATATTCATTACAAATCGCTAAACCAATACCTGTTCCACCTTCTTGTATTGTTGCTGTATTTTTAGCCTGGTAATACCGATTAAAAATAAGTGGTAAATCATTAGTATGAATACCTTGTCCGTCATCTTTTACCTCAATGACGATAGTATTATCAATTATTTTTGTAAAAACAGAAATATGACCTTTTTCATAAGTAAATTTTAAGGCATTGGAAATCAAATTTTTAATAATCGTAGAAAATTTAAAATAATCCCAATACACTACTAATGCTTCATCACCTGCATAATCTACCTTAAAATGAATTTTCCGACTTTCCGCTAACGAAGCAAAGTCCGCTTGTAACTTTTTCAGGCTTTGCCATAGATTAGTGATTATTCTAAAAAAAATTAGATCATGTGCGTGCGTGTGTACACACGTGCGTTCACAAAAAATTTGGCAATACGAAAAAAAAAGCCGAACTATATCAGATGAATTATGCCTGCCCCGACACCTCGGTGGAAAATGTTAGAAATCGTCCGAAGCAGTTTTTAAGT
>JBGCFH010000229.1:0-9025 GCA_045106825.1 Saprospiraceae bacterium
TTACTTTTTGCGAATTCAATCCGAAGAAAGTAAATTTGTTACTCTAAAAATTATCGTTCACTAATAATTTTTGCCAGAAATGCACAAATAAATATTATTATTTTTTTTGTTAAAAATTCGTGCATTCGTAGCTAAAAATAATGGTTGTTTGACAATTTTTGCCAGTAACGACTGTCTTTAGTTGCCGTCTTTATTTGAAATTGTTTACGGCAGCTAAAGACAGCCGCTACGTAAAACAATAATTTTTGCTTTTGGCAAAAATTGTCAATGAACCAAAATAATTTAATAAATCATGTTTTGACAAACTATGTCAAAGAACCAAGATTATCGTTCCGTAGTGGGTTGGTGTTATCATAAACAATATCATTTTATATCAATTAGTTAAGTATAATGATTTGTTTATCTATATAAAAACAGCTAATGAACGTTCATACTTTGAATCAAATGAATAGCCTCAAATTGGTTGATTTCAAACTATTTCAACTAATTTGAGGTTTATTTTTATCTATCAACTAAATTATAAAAAATATACATGAAGAAAATTACAATCATTTTTGCTTTCCTATTTAGTGGATTAGCGATGACAGACGTTGCAGCACAAGTTGGTGCAGGATTAGTATTTGGTGGCGATTATTACCAATGGTATAGAAACCCAACCGTAGCAGGCGAAACCGACCAACAATCTTCAGGAAATGCGATTTTGAATGGTGCATTTGGTCCGAAAATTTGGTTTGGTGCGAAGAACTTCTCACTTTCATTAGAAGGTCATATTAATTGGGCAATTACGGCATTTGATATGCACGAGTACAAAGGAATGGGACATTTGTCGTTTCCTTTATTGGCAAAATTGAATTTTGGAGCATTATCTACTTTTGATGGAGGTACAAGTAGAGGTTTTTATATCGGTGGTGGTGTACAATACTCTCGTACAGAAGCCTATGGTCTAACTGGTGACTTTGATGATAATACAACACGAAATTACTTTCAAACACTTATTGGAGAAATTGGATTTGGAGGCGGAGAAGATGGAGTCGTTACTACGACTTTCGTTCGCTTTGGTGTCGGTGAAAATAATGCATTGACGCTTAATATCGGTTCAATGCTTAATTTTAATGTCGGTGAGTTTATCAGAAGCCTTGATTTAGGTGGTGAAGATGATAATGAACAGATTCAAAGTTTTATGTAAAAAAGAAATCGTTGACCATCAAGATTTAGGAGCAGATAGACATTCGTTCTTGAGTTGATGATTAACGGACACTTCACTGACCGTTTGATAGTAGAAATATTAAGTAAAAGCAGTAATTTCAGATTGAAATTACTGCTTTTTTGTATCTTCGATTTTCTTATATTTTGAAATGATAAAATCAATGAAAACGATTATCGAATCGCAATATTTACCTCCAATTAGTTATTTTGCCATTTTGTTAAAACAACCTTCGATTTTTATTGAACAATATGAAAATTATCAAAAAGGTTCGTATCGAAATCGTTGTCATATTGCTACAGCAAATGGTGTTTTACGACTAAGTATTCCATTAGAAAAAGGAAAAAATAATCAAAAATCAATAAAAGATGTTAAGGTCTATAATGCTGAAAATTGGCAAATTCAACATTGGAGAGCTATAAAATCCGCTTATGGAAAATCCCCTTATTTTGAATTTTATGCTGATGAGTTATTTCCTTTTTTTGAAAAACAATACGATTTTTTATTAGATTGGAATCTGGATTTGTTGCATTTCATGATTGAAAATATCGGTTTACCAATTGATATTCAGCTTACAGATGAATATCATAAAAATGACCAATCAATCATTGATTATCGGAATAAAGTCTCTCCTAAAAAGGAAGTTTCAAACTTGTTTCAAAATATTCAATACGGACAAGTTTTTGAAGATAAACATGGATTTTTACCAAATTTAAGTATTTTAGATTTGTTATTTTGTAAAGGACCAGAAGCTATTTTTGTTATTGACAAATTAAAAAATATATTTTAAATCTATAAGATTTCACACCAAAACAAAACCAATATGAAAAATCTATACTTACTTATTTGCTTAATTTGGGCAACAAGTGCAACCGCACAAACACAGTATTTATATTGTGGAAAATTGATTGATGGCGTTTCGGATAAAGTCAAAAAAGAGATGACAATTGTTGTCGAAGACAATAAAATCACAAAAGTAGTTAAAGGTTATTTAGAGGCAAGTGAAGGTATTGAGGTGATTGATTTAAAGGATAAAACAGTATTGCCAGGTTTGATGGATTGTCATGTTCATATTGAGTTTCAATTTGGTAAAGGAACATATTTAGAACGTTATACTTTGAATCAATCAGATGTATCTTTTCGAGCAGTTCAGTATGCTGAAACTACTCTAAACGCAGGGTTTACAACGATTCGGGATTTAGGAGGTTCAGGTGTAAATGTCTCTTTACGTAATGCGATTAGTCAAGGTTATGTCGCTGGTCCAAGAATTTATACTGCCGCTAAATCCATTGCCATAACTGGCGGACATGCTGATCCAACAAATGGAGCAAAGTATGGTTTGTTTGATGTTCCTGGTCCTGAGTCTGGTGTCGCTGATGGAGCGGATGAATGTAGAAAAGCGGTAAGACAACAAGTGAAAAATGGTGCTGATTTAATCAAAATAACGGCAACAGGCGGTGTTTTGAGTGTTGCACGAGATGGTTTTCGTCCACAGTTTACAGAAGAAGAAATTGCAGCGATTATTCAAACGGCAAAAGATTTCGGAATCACTGTTGCTGCTCACGCACATGGAGACGAAGGAATGAGAAGAGCCGTTGCAGCTGGTATTTCTTCTATCGAACATGGAACGATGATGAGTGAAGCAACAATGGATTTGATGATAGAAAAAGGAACGTATTATGTTCCGACGATTACGGCTGGTCGTGCAGTCGCAGATTCTGCTTTAGTGCCGAGATTTTATCCAGCAGTTGTAAAGCCAAAAGCGTTATTTATCGGCCCACAAATTCAATCTACGTTTGAAAAAGCATATAAACGAGGTGTAAAAATTGCATTCGGAACAGATGCTGGGGTTTTTGAACATGGAAAAAATGCGTTAGAATTTCAGTTTATGACCGAAAGTGGAATGCCAGCAATGGAAGCAATTCAATCGGCAACGATTGAAGCTGCTAAACTAATGGAAATTGATAATCAATTAGGTTCAATTGAAACTGGAAAATTAGCGGATATTATCGCAGTTGATGAAAATCCAATTGATAATATTAAAACACTAATGAATGTGCCGTTCATCATGAAAGATGGAAAAATTTTTAAGAATGAGTAAACGGGTTACGAGTTGCGAGTTACGGGTTTTGACGAATTGGCGATAGTTTACGATTTTATTAGAATCTCTAAAAGAACACTAAACCGTCGTTAATTCGTCAAACTCGCAACTCGTAACACGCAATTCAAAATCCAAAATCATGAAACGAATTATCCTTTTTGTCGCCATAATCGGAATTGGAATAGCCATATTTTTTATTGGTAAAAACGCTTACTTCGGAGCAAAACATCCGATTGGCGAACCGATTGATACCTTTAATAATGTTATCGTATATTACAATGGTTCGACTCGAAATGTATTGGAGCGAAATACAACAAAAGACAGTTATAACTTAGGTTTGAAGTATCAATGTGTTGAGTTTGTAAAGCGATATTATTACAAAGTGTATCATCATAAAATGGTGGATAGTTATGGTCATGCAGTTAGTTATTTTGATAAATATTTGCATGATGGACATATCAATAAAAAACGAGAATTAATACAATATAAAAATCCAAGTAAAAAGCCAGAAGTAGGTGATTTGATTGTGATGGATAAGACTTTATTCAACCGTTTTGGACACGTCGCAATTGTATCAGAAGTAACTTCAAATGACATCGAAATTGTTCAACAAAACCCTGGTATCAATATAGAGTCGAGAGTTCGTATACCAATGTATCAAACCAGTAGTGCAGCTTGGTTTGTAGATCATAAAAGGGTTTTAGGTTGGTTACGTTATGATAAAGAACAAATTCAGCTTTATAGAGAAACTAAGATGATTTCACCCGATTAGAACGAAGGATGTTTTCTAATTAATCAAAATATAGTTTTCAAGACGAACGTACTCCGAAGTTCCAGCTTCGAAGTAAAATCAATTATTGACTGCGAAGCTCTATTCTGCAACATAAAAGTTGTCTATATTACTAATTGTTCACTTCCTTAACAATACGATACTATGAAAAGAATCAACCTATGGTCAGGACCAAGAAATATATCAACGGCAACAATGTATGCTTTTGCACAACGTCAAGATGTCACTGTTTTTGACGAACCATTGTATGCACATTATTTATCAAAAACACCTGCTTATGAATATCATCCTGGAGCAGCAGAAGTATTGGAAACACAGGAAAATAATGGTAAAAAAGTTGTTGAAATGATGATGGGAAATCATTCGACGGAAATTGTATTTTTCAAACATATGGCTCATCACTTAATTGAGTTAGATTGGTCATTTATGGAAGATTGCATCAATGTGATTTTGACTCGAAATCCAAAAGAAATGTTGCCATCTTATAATGAACAAGTAGAAACGCCAAGTTTATACGATGTCGGCTATGATTCACAATTAAAAATTTTAAATTATTTGCAATCAAAAGGTAAGAAAGTTATCGTTATGGAAGCCAAACAAGTGCTTTTAAATCCTCGAAAAGTATTGTCGGAATTGTGCAAACAATTAGAAATTCCGTTTGATAAAGCAATGTTAGAATGGAAAGCTGGAGCAAGAAAAGAAGATGGTTGTTGGGCAAAATATTGGTATAAAAGTGTGCATAAATCAACTGGTTTCGCACCATATAAACCCAAAACAAAACCATTTCCGGAACGCTTAAAATCACTTTTGGTAGAATGTCAACCTTATTATGAACAATTAGAAAGGTTAGCGATTAAAGCATAAACATACTTGTGAGTTCTACTAACAAATTTAATATATTGGTATTTGGTATTTGGTACTCCATTGATTTTCAATCAAATACCTGATACCAAATACCATTGTCGAAAAGTTTTTATTATTTTGAATTTTGAGCGTTTTCACAAAGAAATTCAAAAAACCTTACTTTTTAATTAAATTTTTCAATACATCATTAATACTACCATAAGCTGTCATATCAGATTCCAAAAACTTTTTTGGTTTCATCCAAAGACTTCCTTCAATATCTTCTTCCGTTTGTAAAATAACATCTATTTCTTCGGTGTACATTTTGAACCAATAACTTGGTTTTAGACAACGTTTCCCTTTTTTATTCTTATAAGTGTGGTAGGTTGTCGGCAATTGTTCTAAGATTTCCACTTCATCTAAACCGACTTCTTCTGCGACTTCTCTAACAGCAGCTTCTTCAATCGTTTCTCCTGGATCTAACTTGCCTTTCGGCAAATCCCAAAATCCACGACGAAAAATCATTAAAACTTGATCTTTATTATTATAAATCGCTCCGCCAGCAGCTGGAACAATCTTATAAATAGAAAAGAAATCATCTTTTAAACCGTCCAAATCATGACTATGAATCGTTATAGAATCAAACTGATGATTTTTTTCTAAAGAATCTACATATTGAAATAATGCTTTTCGGTGTCGATGTAAAGCAACTAAATTACGATCATCACGATTTAGTTTTTTAGCAGTTTTGGTATTTGTCAAAAAAATTGGCGTATCGTTAATATAGATTTTGTACATTTGCGTTGTTTTTTTAGGGGAATAGACTATTATTTTCCTGTTCCCAATATTCCTGTCTTTCATAATTATTAGAAAAATCTACACAAATGTAGCGAACTGTCATGAAAGTTTTGAGATTACGAATAGAAGATTTTAAGATGAGATGACAACAAGTTATTATAACTAAAACAAAAATTATTAATACAGTAATATGAATAATATTGCAGCAAATGTAGCTCGTAAGTTGTTAGAAATAAAAGCCATACAACTTAATCCCGAAAACCCTTTCACTTGGGCTTCAGGTATTCTATCTCCGATATACTGTGACAATCGCAAATCCTTATCTTATCCTGAAGTAAGGAATTATATCAAGAATAGTTTAGCGGAAATTGCAACACAATTTGGTGATTTTGATATTGTCGCAGGTGTTGCTACTGCAGGAATTCCTCACGGTGCTTATGTCGCAGATGTATTACAAAAACCTTTTATTTACGTAAGAAGTAAACCAAAAGGTCATGGAATGCAAAACTTAATCGAAGGCGAAATTCCAGATGGAAAAAAAGTTTTGGTTGTTGAGGATTTAATTTCGACAGGTGGAAGTAGCGTAAAAGCAGTCAACGCACTTAAAGATGTCGGAGCGGAAGTTGTTGGAACAATTGCTATCTTTACTTATGGTTTTGAGAAGGCAAAGACAACATTCGAAGCAGCTGGTTGTCCATTTGATACACTAAGCAATTATGATGTATTATTACAAGAAGCCTTAAAGATGGAATATATTTCTGAGGAAATGTTAGCTACTTTACAATCTTGGAAAACTTCTCCATCAACATGGAAAGGAATTTGATTTGTAGTAGAATAAAGGAATAAACAAAGTTTAATAAAGGTTGGGTTTTGAGTAGCAGAAAATGTTATAATATACAAAACCAAAAATGAAAAAACTGTTCACTAAGATATTCATTTCGACCAACTATCAAAAAATAAAAATATGTCAATTTTAAAGCAAGAAGTAATTACGCCCGAATCCGAAGCGTTTATGTTTGAATACCATAAAAATGCTTCTCCAACAGGCTTCGAAATGCCTGGTCAAAAGCTATGGTTAGAATACATCAAACCATATATTGATGAATATCATGTTGATAATTATGGTTCAGCTTATGGAATTATTAACCCAGGAACGGGTTTCAGAGTTGTGATTGAAGCTCATGCTGATGAAATCGCTTGGTATGTTCATCATATTACAAGCGATGGTTATATTTATGTTATTAGAAATGGAGGTTCTGACCATGTTATTACCGCTTCAAAAAGAGTCAATATTCATACAAAAAAAGGTATTGTAAGAGGTGTATTTGGTTGGCCAGCAATTCATACACGTCGTGGTGATAGAGCAAAATTAAAACCAGAAGTTAATAATATTTTTATTGATGTTGGAGCGAAATCTAAAGAGGAAGTCATCGAAATGGGCGTGAATGTCGGTTGTGTGATTACGTATCCTGATGAGTTAGAAAACATGAATAATCGCTACTATTGTGGTCGTGCATTAGATAATAGAATGGGTGGATTTTGTATTGCTCAAGTCGCTCGATTGATTAAAGAAAATGACATCAAATTGCCATTCTCTTTATACATCGTGAATGCCGTGCAGGAAGAAGTTGGTTTGAAAGGTGCGATGATGGTCACAGACTCAATTAAACCTCATGTTGCGATTGTGACGGATGTTTGTCATGATACAACTACGCCATTGTTAGACAAAAAAAGATTTGGTGAAGTAAAAGCAGGTAAAGGCCCTGAGTTAACTGTTGCTCCTGCTGTTCATAATAAGTTACTAAATTTGATTATTGATGCAGCGGAAGAAAGCGAAATTCCGTTTCAACGTGCGGCTTCGTCAAGAATTACAGGAACAGACACTGATGCTTTTGCATACTCAAACGGTGGCGTTCCTTCTGCGTTGATTTCATTACCATTGAAATACATGCACACAACAGTCGAAATGGCTCACAAAGAAGATATTGAAAATGTGACTAAATTAATTCTAAATAGTTTGATGAAAATCGAACACAACCATAATTTTAAATATTTTTAATTTTTGAAATCTGGTTTTAAATGACTTTATCATTCCTCTTATGATAAAGTCATTTTTATTTCTACCAAAATCAATAGTTAATTCGGGTTGCGAGTTACGAGTTAGTTATTAGAAATAAGGGCTTATAATTAAGTTGTTGTTTTTTATTCATATTTTAGATATTTTAAATAATTATCTATATCTTAGAACCTATAAATCAAATACCTTACATCACTTATGAGCCGAGCGAGGTCTATTTTAAAAGCTATCAGAAAGAAGAGAAATAATGTGAATCCCTTAGATTTACAGTATTTCGTTTATGCTGATGATGGTGTTGGCTTATACATAGAACCGTATCTTTATTCTCAACAAATCGCACACCTTTCATTTGGAGAATCAATTGAATTAGCATCTTTAGATTTCAGATATAGTTTTCGTTACAAATGGTATAAAACAATTTATAAAGGTGTCACGGCTTATATTTCTGAAAAATGGATTGGTCATTTTCCTGTTCCAAATTCTTCTGAATCTTTAGAACGTTATGTCGAACGATTAAGAAACTTGAATTATGGTGTCGAAATGGAAATCTATCAATGGAATGATAGATATGAAGTTAAAGTCTTATTTCCTTCTACCAATATGCGAGAAATCTTTTTGATTGTAACACAGTTTTATCCAATTGATTTTAAATTCCCGAAACCATCCAATAAGATGGAAGAAATTATGACCAAAATTGATGATGATAATGATATTTATGAAGAATTTGAGATTACTCGAAATCGTGAAGGGGATATTATTATGATTGATTATGTTGCAGATTATGGAAATAGTAGCGATTCCATTACGATTCGTAAACGTAGTGATAATAAGATTTTATTATCAATGGGCAATTATTGTCAAGAATAAAATCAGACCTAACAGATTTTTAAAATCTACCGTACCTATACAGATGGGCAATGATAAATTTTTATAAAAATATTATGGAAATTGATGGATAAATGGTGTCGTAGCTACGCTACTCTGTAGATCTTTGGATACCATTTTCTACAGACAGAATCAGAGCTAACGCTCTTTTATCGTATTTTGATAGAAAATTAATGTAATAAGAGTGTTAGCTCTGGTGCTGTCTGTAGAAAATCATGGTTATTATGCTACAAAATAGCGTAGCTATGATACCATAATTTCAACTTTTCCTATCTGCCCATCTATATGGGTACGGTAGATTTTTAAAATCTGTCAGATCTTTACAAT
>JBGCFH010000023.1:0-46726 GCA_045106825.1 Saprospiraceae bacterium
TAAAGTAGGAAAAGATGATTAGTGAAGAGTCAATAATAAACTTGACAAAGAATGGATTAAGATTTTTTGTTCAGTTTAGCTGTAAGAAATAGGAATTTATCGGGATAAATGACTGTTTTTTACAGCTAAAATGGGCGAAAAAGATGATTCATTACTGTCGAAATTATTGTTTACCCTTCACTTAAATTGAGGTATAAGGTATAAAGTATATGGTATAAATTTTTTTTGTACTTCATACTTTATACTTCATACTTTATAGTTAAAATAACGATTGACAAAAAAGAAGTTTAAATGGTATGAACAGCCCTTTCGGTGGGCAAATATTGTGTTAATTACATTAACACTACTTTCTTATTTGACTTCTTATATTAACCCTCAATTTGCAGGTTGGTTAAGTATTCTGGGATTAACTTATCCTATTTTATTATTTTTTAATATAGCTTTTTTAAGCTTCTGGATTTATCGTAAAAAAGTAACATTGGCATTTAGTACCTTTCTTTGTATTTTGATTGGCTGGAAATATTTAACGGCTACTATCGGTACAAACTATTTTTCTTCAGTCTCAGAGATCACCGAACAAAAATTGTCTATCGTTACTTACAATACTCGAAATTTCAGAATTTTAGGGAATCGAGATATAGAAAAACGTACTGAAAAAGTTAATCAAACACTACAATTTATACAAGATGTAAAACCTGATATTTTTTGTGGTCAAGAGTTAAGGACACCGACAAAAGATGCTGCAATTCCAAATGTGATAAGAGAAAATCTGAGTTATTTCCCACATAAAGTAAATAAAAAAAGCCTGTTAATCAGTTCAAAATACCCAATTATAAATAATGGTGAAGTCACAACTCAAAATGATCCTAAACAATCAAACGGTAATATATTTGCAGATATACAAGTGAATAATCAGTTTATCGTTCGAGTTTATTCTATTCATTTAGAATCAAATAAAGTCTCAAAAAAAACAGAAAATATAGAATTAGATACAGAAAACCTCCAAACAAAATCTACTTGGCGAACGATTTATAATGTATTAGAATCTATTAAAAACAATCAAAAACTACGAACAGCTCAAATCAAAGCTATAACGGAACACATCAAAGGAAGTCCTTATCCTGTTATTATTTGTGGCGATTTTAATGACACTCCGCTTTCGTATACGCTTCGGCAAACAAATTTTCTTCAAGATAATTTTTCTAAAAAAGGAAAAGGCTTAGGTTCTACTTATAATGGAAATATTCCATTCTTACGAATTGATTATATTTTGTCTGATAGACGATTTAATGTTATAGAAACAGATATAATGAAAGAATATAAAGCATCTGATCATTTTCCAATGATGAGTACCGTTTCATGGGAATTTGAAGAAGAGTAACTACCGTTCACTCAATCGTTTCCTTATTTTTGATAAACCGACAGGTGTTAAGCCCAAATAAGCAGCAATCAAATATTGAGGAACACGCTGAAACAAATAAGGTCTTTTACGAATCAAACGTAAGTATCGTTCTTCATTCGATAAAACGGCATTATTTTGAAAATCAATCAACACGTTCAAATGTCTATCTTCTAAAAACTTTCGCCCAAAATGCTCTAAAGGATGAGAGTTTTGTAAAACATATTCAAAGTCAGATTTTTTTATACTAATAATAACACAATTTTCTACTGCACGCATATATCCTCTCGAAGGTACTTCCTTTACATAACTATAAAAATCTGTAAAAATATCATTCTCTGTAAAAAATTCTATCGGTTTTTCTACACCATGAATTGCTGCATAAAGAACGATACAACCTTTGTGCATAAAGTATAAAGAATCAACAACATCACCTTCGTTACTCAACAATTCTCCCTTTTTAATCCGAAATTCTTTGCAGTATTTGTAAGCATTTTTAATATCTTGTTCTGGTATTTTTCCATTATAATGTGATACTATATTTCTTAAAGTCTCCATAGATTTATCTATTTATCGAATACGTAAATATAGTGAATGAGATTATTTAAATGAGGTTCAAATAAATTATTTTTTAAAATCAAAACAAACCACGACGTCGAGGCATAAAATGACTTAATTTATTGATACTTTGATCTTCTAAAATATTCGCTAATTTTAAAAATAATAAAGCAGTTGAGTAAGCATCGCCCCAAGCAGTATGTCTTTCTACGACTTCTACATCGTATCGTTCACAAAGTGCATCTAACGTATATTTTTTTCTATCTATAACATCTTTATAAGGAGAAACACCATCAATTTTCATCGCCATTCTTGCCGTATCAATATCATAATTATATAACTTAAAAGCAGGATAAAATACTTGAATCGCTCTGGTCAACATTGCCATATCAAAACCAGTGTGATGAGCAACAATGACACTATTATCTAAAAAATTAATAAACTCCTCTAAAGCGACTTTTGCCTGTTTTCCTTCGCTCGAATCGGTTGGCAAAATTCCATGAATCAAAATCGCATCATTATAGACTTTCTCATCATTATAAACAATTGACTCTAATGATTGATTAATAATAATCTCTTGATTTTCAATGACAACAGCACCGATTGAAAGCAAATTATCTTTTTTAATATCTAAACCAGTTGTTTCTGTATCCAATACCACAAATCGTAAATCTTTCAAAAGTGTATCTTTTGAAAACATCGTTTGTTTGGCATCAAAATACGGCTGTAACCAGTCCGGAACTGGCTGTTTTGAAAATAAATCTTTGAACATTTTTTTTAGATATGAGATGCGAGACGTGAGATTTTAGATTTTTATTTTTCTATCTAAAATCTCACATCTCACATCCTATTGATGATTCAATCCAAATCGAGATTTTACATAAGATTGTACTTTTTCGACTGTTTGAAAAGCAGAACGCAAAGTTTGACGCTCAATTTTATTTAAGTCTGTAGGTTGAATAAAACGCCCAGAATCATTATATCGAAAACCATGAACGGCACGAGTTCTAACAAATAATTCATAAGCCATCGCTGCCTCATCAAACAAATCTGCCCTTTCGGAAATAACCGTTTTCAATCGCTCAAAACGACGAAATGTATTTTTCACATTTGGAATATTTTCTGCCAAAATTAGCAACCTTGCAGCATCCGTTAAAGGCATCATACTCCGCAATTTTATATCGAATAAATCCTTATTCTCACCCGATTTTTCAACAATAAAGTTTTTGAAAAAACTCAACGGTGGCGGATTTGTCAAGGTGTTTTTGGCTAATAAATTTAAAAACAAACTTCTGTCACTATCAATATTATCTAAAATATATTGATTCAATTCGTCCGCTAATTCAGCATCGCCAAATCCACTTCGCAAGTCAAAAAATATCGAACTGTGCATTAAAGACATCGGTTCAGGAACAGTTATCCATTTATCAAAATATGATTTCCAAACCGAAATCGGTTGCGTCCATTTTGGGTTTCGAGCCATAATTTCGCCATTACACAATGAAAACCCACATTCTACCAATATATCAACCACATATTCACCTAATTTTAAAAAGTAAGCTTTCGCAATCGGTGCTTGTGCTTCGGTAGGATCTTCGTATACAATCGCATTATCTTGATCTGTTCGTAAGAGTTGTTCGCCTCGACCTTCGCTTCCTAAAGACAACCAGCAAAACTTCAAATTAGGATTTTCAACACCTTCTTCTTCCAATCGTTTTATTCCAAAATTTATCGCTTGATGAATCAACGCATCATTAATTTCGGTCATAATATCAGTGATGAAATCAATGCTTACTTCTTGTCTTAAATAATTTCTAATCAATTTTTCTGCACGATTTCTAATTTTTGCCAATTCGCTGACCTTTCGGGCTTTTAATAATCGCTTTACTAAAATCGCAGGATCATTTCCGTGCATTAACAACACATCATGTTCAGAAGCAATTCCGACCAAAGGCGTTTCAGGCGTTCCATCTTCTGTTACGACCAAATGCTTCACCTTAAGTTTTATCATTTTAATAATATATTGCGAAATCGTCGCATTCGGTTCAATCGTATAAACTGGCGAACTCATAATTTCACTTATCGGACGAGTTTTACTGATATTATCCGCCACAACTTTTCGAGCGAAATCCGTATCTGTTACAATTCCAATCGGAATATTTTCATCATCTGTAATAATAATCGAACCAACTCGACGAGCTTTCATCATTTGTGCAGCTTCTCGAATTGATGTTTCTTTAGAACAAGTCACAACGTTCTCAATCGGATTCACAATCAGAATATCTTCTTGTGTCATAAATTTCGTAACATCTTCATTATTAAACAGATGCAAAGAAGATTTTGTAACAGAACGCTCATTTTCTTCACGAATAATCGGCATTCCCGAAGCTAAACCCGAAGCAAAAAACAAGGCTACTTTCGCATTATTTTCCATCAACTCCAAAAAGACTTTCCTTGGAATCGCATAAATCAAACTGTCTTCACTTGCCACAGCGTTTCCGATATAAGGCATTCCATTCAAGGCTGCACGAATCCCAAAAATATCACCTGCATCACAAATATCAATCAGTTGCGTACTTTCTTCAAAGTCTTTAGAAATTTCGATTCGACCTTTTTGCAAAACAAAAATATAAGATTTTGGGTCATTGTTTTCTCTAAATAACGGTTGATTATTGCCATAATACTGCACTTTTACACTTGACGCAATCGGCATCAATTCCGCTTTAGACAAATACGAGAATGGTGGATAACGCTTTAAGAAATCGTAAACTCTGGTGACAATAGTATTTGATGCCATGATAAAAAACTTAGAGGTGAATTATTTCTAATAATTTGATTTTTAATCAATTTTCAATAGCAAACAAGATAAAGCATTTTGGAGATTAGTAAGGATGATTTAGGTCAGTTAAACAAATTTTTTAATTCTATTTTGTAATATTTGGCAAAGTCAACGCTGTATAATCTGCTTGAAAATTATACGTTTCTTTGGGAAAAATTTTGTTAAAATCTATCGTCATTGACGGTGTTTTTTCATCTTTACTTTTAACGAATTTCACTATCATTTTTTCCATTTGACCCGTCAACGTATTTGTAATAAAAATATCTTCTTTCTCTGATTTTAAATTATCATATAATTGATGTTCTTTGAAGCCATTCGGAATCTTATCATCATGTAAACAAACCATTCCAACATATTGAATTTCTAATTTTTCATACGTTGCTTTATCAAAAATAAATGATGTTAGAAACATAGAAACTCGACCGATTGAATGCTCAAATTTCAATGCAATTGAAGATAGTTTATTTGCTTTATTACTAACAAACGATTTCAATTCGATAATAAAAACCACAAGTCGTTTAGGTGTAAAAAGTAACAAAGCAATTTCTGCTGTTTTTGTCCTATCAATTCGACCTAAAATTGGTTTATTTAACTCTAAATCAAGTATATACGATTGAGGTCGAGCAGCATCAGTTATTGGAAAATTTTCAATTATTACTTCTTGTAAAGTAGCTTTTCCGTTATTTTCTTTGATAATAATCGGTTCTGATTTATCAATCAAAGGAATTAAAAAACGTTCTTGAAAAAATGCTTGATGTACTCGTTTTCTATTCTGATGAAAATGTGAATTTTCCATTTATGCGGGAATATTTTTGTCTTTTCGTAATGAATGATAAATATGTTCACTTAACACTTGTGCCGTCAAAGCAACTTTATCTTCTTCTTGTTTAAAATCTCTAAAAAACACACCATAATCATCCACATCGTAAGGTGTAATTGTTCCATTTCCAAAGAAATAAACACCAAAATCATCAGGACGTAAATTGTCATTTAAGCTAATATTCAAATTATTTTCTTGTACAATTTTCTCCACATCTTCGCCCAAATCTTGCAATTTTCCAATCTGAATATGATTATTCACCGATTCTGCCAACAACGAACTATGTGTCGTTATCAACACTCGATTATTATTTCGATTCGCAAACTGCATCAAAATATCTAACAACGCAATTTGATGTTTCGGATGTAAATTTTCTTCGGGTTCGTCCATAATCAAAAAATTATTTTTATCACTTGCCCAATATTTTAAGTATAAATATAAGGTTGTCAATTGATTCGCTGCCGAAGATGACAAGTATAAATCTAATTCTTCGCCACTATCCATTTTTAGTTTAAATTCATTTAGTCCAATTCCTTCTGCGTTTTTTGTCACGATTTCTCCACCCATAAGTTTACGGAGTTTTTGGAGTAAATCGATGTAGGTTTCGTTTGGTTTTGCGGAAGCATCTAAACGATAAATTTTATTTAATAAATCACCCATCGCTTTGGTGTAAGGACGCTTAACTATCTTTCTAACCTCTTCAATATTAATTTCGCCATTTCTTAAATTATCATCAAGTTGTTCATTTTCGTTTTTTGCTACTTCATAAACATAACGATAAAATGATGGATAAAATAATCTATTTGCAGGAAGAAATATTTGAATACTTCTTTCTATTAGCATTTCGAAAAATATCTGAATTATTTCATTCATAATACCTTCTTCATTTAACTTATCAAAAGTTCTTCCTTTAAGAAAAGGGAATCCTTCTTTCCTTCCAAACTCAAATACAGAATCAGGCTCTAAATCTGAGAAATTCTTATTCATATATTTAAAATCAAGACTATTTGATTCTTTATAAAGATAGAATGTATTATAATAGTTCTCTTTTTTACCTATAAATAAAGAATGTCGTCCGCCTTTTATTATTAATTGATTTAAGTCCTTCCTTAATATTGGTAAAGGGCGGTTATAAAGTAAGTCTTTCAAACCTATTCCTAAATTGGAATTTAATTCTTCTTGTATTTTTTTTCTATATAGTTCTATTACATCATCTAATATCTCATTCGGAAATGTAAACATGGAATTATTATCAATTGAAATTTTAGGTATGAATTTTTTGTACTTATCTAAAAAAAACTCTAATTCTGAACGTCGAAGTTTAGATACATGATTCAGATTATTAGCACTCCAAACCAAATTCGCCATATAAGTTTTCCCACTATTATTATGGCCAACAAAAACATAAAAACGTTTTGAAAGGTCAATTGAACCATGTTTAATTGGACCAAAATTTTTAACAGAAATTTCCATAGAATAGTGATTGATTGTGAATTTGTAGGGCAAACGGCATTGCCTTTGCCAAAACTACAATTTGATTAAACCAAAAATAGTTTGATTTTATTAGAATATTTAATAATTAAATTAATATTCCAAAAGCAAATACACAAAAAAGCCTCATTTCCATCAAGAAAACAAGGCTTCCCAAAGTAGCACAGGCATTCCTGCCTGTGAAAAACACAATTGACACAGGCAAGAATGCCTAAGAATGCCTGTGCTACTTAAGCTAATTCTGCTCGTACTTCGCTTTAAACTTCTCGTACAACGCTTTATGTTTATTATTCAAATCAATATCACGACCATCAATAAAGGCTTGTTCGACTGCACAAGTTCGCATATCTAAAACATCGCCTTTTGAAATAAATAATGTCGCTGATTTACCAGTTTCTAACGAACCATAATTATCATCAATTCCCATGATCTTTGCAGGATTTAAGGTAATTGCTTCAACTGCTTTTTCATAATCTAAACCATAACCGACAGCGTGACCAGCTTGAAACGGTAAGTTACGTTGTTGCCACATATCAGTCATGCTTAACGCAAAATTGATTCCTGCATCGCTCAAAATCTTTGGCGTTTTGAAAGGCATATCAACATCTTCATCTTCACGACTCGGCAAACGATGTGTTTGTGAAATAATCAATGAAATATCATTTTCTTTCAAAAAATCCGTAATCATCCAAGCATCATTCGCACCAACCAAAACTACTTTTATGCCTTCTGCTTTCGCAAAATTTACGACTTCCATCATCGCTTTTGAGAAATCAACTCGGACATACAAAGTCTTAGATTTATCAAATAAACCTTTCATTGCTTCAAACTTCAAATTTTTCTCATTAGAAGGTTTTGCATTGGCGTAAGCCTTTGCTTCTTTAAAATAATCTTTGATGGTTTGAATTTGTTCTTTATAATCTTTATTCATTTTGATTTCGCCCGGTTCTGCCCACCAACCTGTCCAAGTATAATATCTTGACCAACTCAACCAAACACCTTCGTCCGTATTGACCGCAGCATCTTCCCAGTTCCAAGCATCTAATTGAACGACAGAAGATTGACCTGAAAGCCGTCCGCCTAAAGGCGTAACTTGTGATAGCAAAACACCATTTGAGCGAATTGTCGGCGTAACTTTCGAATCTGTATTGTACGCAATAATCGAACGAATCGACGGATTAAAAAATCCAACTTCTCTATCATCACGAGTTGCACGAACCGATTCGATTTCGACCAAACCTAATTGATTATTCGGAGCAATAAACCCAGGATAAACATCTTTTCCTGTTGCGTCTATCACTTTTGTAAATGCCGATTTATCCGCTTTATCAGCCGTTCCGACAAACGTAATTTTTCCATTTTCAAAACCAATCGCACTATTTTCAATCGCTTCACCAGTTCCTAAATGTGCAGTCGCACCAACAATCAGAATCGACTCCGATTGCTTTGGTGCAGGTGTATTTTGGGCATTCATTAAAAAAGGAACAACCAATAATATATATAGAATTATTTTTTTCATTTTTGATAATTTAAACTTTTTGATAAAAGTCGTTTTACTTTACAAGCTAAAACCCCAATCTATTTCCGTCATGCCGAACTTGTTTCGGTATCTCCTAAACTCTTAAAACTCAATTTTGTAAAAGTCAGAATCTAAAAAACTGTAACTTCATATAATTTTGTACTTTAATGCTTGGGAGATGCTGAAACAAGTTCAGCATGACGGAAAAGGTTTGGTTCTTAGATTATTAAAATCAATAAAAAATCAGCGTCAATCCGTTCAATCCGTCAAATCCGTGTTCCCATCACGAACCACCGATTAATCCATAAAACTTCCTAATTCCAAATGTCCACAGTGATACAAATGTTTCTTGTTATTACGAACAGGTTGAGTTGCTTCACCACCGATTTTTGCGTCCAACATCTTTTGAATCAATCTCGCACGTTCTGCTTTTACAACCGCACGTTTTGCCGCTTCTTGCTCCAAATCGTAGTACAAAACACCATCAACAAATGTTTTTTCTGCTCTTGCATAAACTGCTAACGGATTTGTTGACCATAAGACAACATCTGCATCTTTACCGGCTTTCACACTTCCTACTCTATCGTCAATATGCAATAATTTGGCAGGATTTAAAGTCACAAATTTCCATGCTTCTTCCTCTGACAAACCGCCATACATTACTGCTTTTGCCGCTTCTTGATTTAAGCGTCTTGCCATTTCTGCATCATCAGAATTGAACGCAACCGTTACGCCTTGAGCGTGCATTAAAGCACCATTATATGGAATTGCGTCTAAAACTTCTGACTTATAAGCCCACCAATCTGAGAACGAAGAACCACCAGCACCATGTTTCGCCATTTTGTCTGCTACTTTGTAACCTTCCAAAATATGTGTAAAAGTATTCAACACAAAACCATGATTTTCAGCGACTTTCATCAACATATTGATTTCTGACTGTACATAAGAGTGACACGTAATGAAACGTTCTTTGTTCAAAATTTCCAATAAACAATCCATTTCCAAATCACGACGAGTATTAATCGGATCCGTTTTCATCGCTGCTTCATATTCTCTCGCACGAGTGAAATGATCTTCATATACTTGCTCAACACCCATTCTCGTTTGTGGAAAACGGTAACGATAAGAATCGCCCCAGTTGGATTGTTTTACGTTTTCGCCCAAAGCGAATTTGATAAATCCATCTGCATTTTCAAACTTCATTTCTTCTGGCGTAGAACCCCAACGAAACTTAATCAACGCAGCTTGTCCACCAATCGGATTCGCTGAACCATGTAACAATTGAGCAGATGTAACACCTCCAGCTAACTGACGATAAATATTCACATCATCAGAATTGACAACATCGCCAATACGAACTTCTGCCGAACAGTATTGCGTTCCTTCGTTCACACCTCTGCTTATCGCAATATGCGAATGTTCATCAATAATTCCCGAAGTCAAATGTTTGCCAGTTCCATCAATTTCAATCGCTCCACGAGCCTTCAAATCTTTACCAACTTCCTTAATTTTTCCACCTGAAACAATAACATCAGCATTTTCTAAAATACCATCCTTTTCGTTTGTCCAAACCGTTGTATTTTTTATTAAATACGTTTCTTGTTTCGGTTTACTTTCCCAACCAAAAGCCGTAAATGGATAAGTTATTGCACCTAATTCCATTTTTTCTTCTTCGGTTTCTTTTTCTTCTTCGTCCGTTTTTTCTTCGTGACCTTTCGTTTGAGTTGCTGACCAATCTATCCAAGTTCCATCGGCTAATGTTCCTCGTCCAGTCATATTTTTACCAACCAAAGTTCCCGATAAAGCCGTAATTCCTTTGTCGTCATTGAAGCTCAAAGACACTAAATCATTATTAAAACGATGCTTTACTTTCAACTTCGTACTATCGTTTATTTCTAATGAAAATTTTGGTTTTTCTAATCCGCCACTAACGACTAAAGTTGCTGTTTCATTATTATAATTCAACGTATAAATTCCACGTAAATCGGTCGTACTTAATGCTTTCAAAACATTCGGTTGACCTTTCACCCAATTGTGATGAATTACCATTCCGTCTTCAAATAATCCATCAGAAGTCACGATGAAATTCGCCAATTTCCCAGCTTCAATTGTTCCAACTTGATTGATAACACCAGCTAATTTTGCAGGCGTGAATGTCATTGCTTTCAAGGCATCTTCTTCACTCAATCCGTATTTAATTGCTTTTTTGATATTTTTTAAATAGTCGGATTTCTTTTTCAAACCATCTAACGTAAAAGCAAATTCTATGTTGGCTTTCGCCAATTGTGCGGGATTAGTTGGTGCGAGTTCCCAATGTTTCATATCGGCTAAATCTGCTTGTAAAGCATCGAAAGGATCTTGCACATCAAAAGCTGCTGGAAAATCAACTGGAATAATCAAAGTAGAACCAGTTGCTTTGATTGCGTCCAAACGCATATATTCGTCACCATTTCCTAAGTAAATATAGTTGACACCAAATTCTTTCGCCATTTTATCTGCTCTCAACAACTCTAATCGGTCACGAACACGAAAAAATTGTGGCAATGAAGCATTTTCATTCCAAGCTTCTAACGACAAGTTTTTCGTTTTTTTGTAACCACTTCTTTTGTACCAATCTGCATCTAAATAAGTCTGACGTAATAAAGCAATCGAACCCATCAACGACGAAGGATATGATTGTGTGGAAACACCTTTAGAAAAAGAGAAAAATTGTCCAGCTTCTTCTTTCAAAATGACGCTGTGTTCATTGCCATTTGATAATAAAGTAAAAGCTCCAGTTCCACGATTGATGCCATCTTGCTGATGTGTCAATACACTACCGAATCCATATTTGCGTAAGCCTTCCGCTGATTTTTTACTAACTGTAAAATTAAATGCTGCATTAAATTCTGGCTTTAAGGCTTCATTCCAAAGGAAAGCCCCAGGTTTGTTCGATAACATTTGCGGCTGTCTACGAGAACGTGTTCCGACGGCTTTTACCTTTTCCAATCCATATTGATTATACAAATCAATAAACGATGGATAAATATGTTTGCCGTCCAAATCGACAACAACTGCACCTTTTGGTACAGTAACTCCAACACCAACAGCTTCAATCTTTCCTTCTCGAATGACTAAGGTTGCGTTGTCTAAAGTTTGCTTGTGCGAAGTGTGAATCGTAGCATTGGTAAACGCATACAAACCTTCTCGATGGTCATAAACACCATTCATAGGGAAAGTCGGTTGTGCAAAAATACTGATGGCTACAAAAACTCCAATTAGTGAGGTAATTAGTTTTTTCATCATAAGGTTGTTTTTATTTAGATTTGATATATTAGATTTTCAGACACTTTAGTGTGTTAATTATTGTCTAATCTCTTACATCTACTATTTCTAAAGTCTAAATTGTAAATATACAGTATGTGTTTGAATTTTGGGAAAGTTGAGGAGTTTTAAGAGGTTTTTGATCAGGTGGAAAATTATAATCTTTAATTTTTAACAAATATCAATACCGACAATTCCATCTTCCAAAATTTCATTACACATTAATCCGTAATGAAATTTTAGTATCTTGGTCATTAGGTGGGTTTTGCAAGATTTCGTACGCTCATCTGTTTGTCCCGAAGCCTCGGAGATGACTATTTGAATCAATATTTGTTTCTTTGAATTGCCATAAAAATTTAGGTAATGAGATATTTATATATAATAATTTTAATCATCAATACATCACTTTTTAGTAATGCACAAACTTATAAAGCATTCGTCAAAGCTGGTGATAATGCATTGGCTCAAAATGAGGTATATGACGCTTATAATCATTTCAAAATGGCGATGAAAATTGATTCTTCTGATGCCAAACTCTGGGAAAAATTAGCGAAAGCGGCTTATGGTTATAATATGTTTGAAGTCGCTGATTATTATTATTCCAAAATAGAAGAGGAAGGAAAAGATGCTGATTTGTTTGATTTTGAAAATGGCTGGTTAGCAACCAAAATGGCTTTAGGTGATTATGAAGCGGCGGAACAAGTCGCTCAAAAATATAATTTACAAGAGTCTAAAAAAGCGATTGATATTGCTAAAAAAATCAAGAAGAATCCTATTAAAATTGATATTCAACATTTGGATAAATCTATTAATACTAAGTATTCTGATTTTGCAGCACAAAAGGTAAAAGACGATTTATTTTATTCTTCTTATCGTTTCAAATCTAAAAATCAACAAAATCAAAACGACTATACTTCAAAGTTAATTATTGCTAAAAATTTGGATAAAGGATTGCCATTAAAACAACGTTTCAATGTAAGAGACAAAAGCACCGCAAATGCGTTTTGGGTAAACGAAAACGAAGTCTATTACACGATTTGCGAGTTAAAAAATGGTCAACAACAATGTCAAATTTATCATCGAATACAGAAAAATAATAAGTGGCAAACGGCTAAAAAACTCAATACTAAAATTAATAAAGAAGGGTTTACCAATACACATCCAACGATTGCTTTTGATAGTTTGGATAATAAACAATATTTATACTTTGTATCGGATAGAAGTGGAAAAATGACGATTTGGCGAAGTGAATTATTGCAAAGTGGCAAATGGAAAATGCCTTCTGAAATGCAGTTTTTAGACGATAAAACAGCGACTAAAAATGTTACACCTTTTTTTGATAATAAGACACAAATACTGTATTTTTCTTCGGATAGAAATGGTGGATTAGGAAAGTTAGATATTTATAAAGTCGAACGTAAAAAAAGTGGTTGGTCAACAATCCAAAATGCTGGTTATCCATTAAACGGAAGTTATAATGATGTGTATTTTCGTTTGAATGAAGATAGTAAAACTGGTTATTTTTCATCAAATCGAAAAGGAAGTTTAAGTCTGACAAAAAGCTCGTGTTGTTTTGATATTTATGCATTTGAGTTAGGCGATAAAACGCCTAAAGAACCAATAGAACCCAAAAATCCGCCAATTGTTACGACTGAAACGCCCGAAAAACCAATAACATCAAATCCGCCAACAGTATCAAATCCACCAACAACATCTACCGAAATACCAACAGAACCCGAAAAGCCAGAACAGCCATTAACACCTTTGGAAGAGTTGAGTCAATTTCTGCCATTAGCGTTATATTTTCATAACGATGAACCGAATCCACGAACATGGAAAACGACAACAACAGTAGATTATGGAACGTCGTATCGAAGGTATTATGCTCGAAAATCGGAATATGTCCGAGAGTTCACTTCACCACTTTCTGAATCAGAAAAAGTTATTTTCACGAATGATATAAATGATTTTTTTGATTATAAAATCAAAGCTGGGTATGAGAATTTAGAAGGTTTTTCCAATATCTTGCTTAAACATTTACAAGCTGGTGAAACGATTGAAATTGTACTCAAAGGTTTTGCGTCACCGAGAGCAAAAAGTGATTATAATCTCAATCTGTCACAACGTCGAGTCGCTTGTGTTCGCAATCATTTTACGAATTATCAAAGTGGTATTTTCAAAGCTTATTTGAATAATGGGCAATTAAAAATATCTAATTCGCCTTTCGGAGAAACGAAAGCCGCAACTTCAGTTAGCGATAAAATTGATGATAGACGAAATTCGGTTTACAGTGTTGGTGCTGCTAAGGAACGACGAGTGGAGATTTTGGAAGTGAGGTAAAACAGTTGACGGTCGTTGCACTTCGTTTACTGACGGTTGATGGTGATTTTGTTCCATCAATAAAGCGACTCTAACTATCAACCGTCTCTTGCTCATTCAATCGTTTAGTCATTCGTTGTACCAGTTTGAATCGTATTAAAAATGTTTGAGCGATAACCCGAATTACAGTATAAGCTGGAATAGCGAGAACCATCCCAAAAATTCCATAGATTTTTGCACCAATAAGGATAATGATAAATATTTCTAAAGGATGCGCTTTGACACTGGTAGAAAATATAACAGGTTGTAATACGAAATTATCTAACATTTGCATAATAGCAAAAACCATCAAAATTTTACCAATCATCGGCAACATCTGACTATAAAAATCCATTTCAAGATTAGATGTAATCGCAATAAAGACACCAAAAGTTGCTCCTATTAAAGGCCCTAAATAAGGAATGACATTGATTAAAGCTGCAAAAAAGGCAATTAATAATGCATTTTCGATTCCTAAAAGCATCAGACCTAAAGTAACAATAATTGTGATAATCGTAATTTGTCCTAAAACTCCAATAAAATATCTGGTCAATAGATTTTTAATTTCATCTAATGCTCGGAAGAGTTTTTTTTCTAACTCATTAGGTACAAAAGCAGATAAAAAATTCTGCATTAAACCTTCTTCTTTCAGAAAGAAAAATGTTATAAAAACCAAGGAAAACAGACCAATAATTAAGTTTGAAGTAATGGATAAAACAGAACCAAAAACGCTTGTAATCATATTACCTGCTTGATTCGTTACATCGGTTTGTAGGCTTTTGAGCGGCGAATCTTTATTTGGATCAAGTAATCCTGTGTCAATCATTCGCTGATTTGTCTGTGCAATCGGTTCTTCCAAACTTTGCCAAACTGTCGCAAAATCAACCGCTGCAATCGTCCGCGCTTGTGCTAATATCATCGGAACAAATAATGCAAAAATCAATGATACAATTATTAAAAAAGATAATACAGTCATTCCTGCTGCGATATTGTTACCGATTTGAAATTTACCAATTTTAATTTTTTTATACAATCTAAAAAAAGGTTGTCCCATCAATGATAACACCCAAGAAATCAAAAGATATCCAACGATGCTACGTAGATACCAAACCACACCTCCTACTATCGCCAAAGTGACCAAAATGATTATATATCGACTGGAATTTTTCATAGTTGATGATATGGATTTTAATTATAATACTTCAAAGATGAAAATTACTACAATTCCGCTTAAAACAAAAAAGCGGCAATCTGAAAATATCAGATTGCCGCTACAATAACGTTATTCGATAGAAAAACTACCGAATAAATAACTTTTTGGTAATAACTTGATCTTCAGATGCAAGACGCACAAAGTATAAACCTGTTGTCGTACGTGCAGAAACATCAACGTAAGCCTCAAAATAATTCTGACTTAATTCATCAATATATTGTGTTTGAACAACCTTTCCTGTCGCATCCAAAATCGTAATCGTTAAGGCATCTGTCGATATATTTTCTCCCGTGATATTGAATACACCATTTGAAGGATTTGGAAATATAGTAATTTTATCTGGTGTCGCAAAGGCAGAAGTTGATGAAGAAACCATTTCCATCACTGTACGAGCAATATAAACATCTCTATCTCCCGCACTATTCAACGGAATTCCTGTAAAGTAAGACATACCTTGTATCCAACCAATAGAATATAATTCCTTATTATTCGTTGCTAAAATTGCCGTTGTAGCATCGCCATTTGCTCCTCCATGACTTGTCGCAAACAGAATATCGCCTTGAGGATTGTATCTTGTCATCACAATATCTGTATTTCCTTTAGAATTAAACACTTGATCGTTAGACAATCTCAAAGTATGATTATAATAAGCAGCTACAAATACTTCATTATCACTATCTATCGTTAACGCCGATGCTTGATCTTCTCCTTGTCCACCGATTTTATCTGCCCAAAGAAAATTGCCTTGTGCATTGTATTTCGCTACAAAAACATCTCGTAAACCAGCACTTGTTAAAAAAGTCGTATTTCCAGAAGGATCAAAATCAACAACACCTCGAAAATCCCCAGAAATATAAATATTATTCTGAAGATCAACAGCAATTCCTTTTCCTTCCTCAAATCCACTTCCACCAATCATCTGAACCTTAACCAATTGTCCTTGTCCATCATATTTACCAAAGAAAATACTTTTGTTACCAATCGTAGTTAGTGGAAAAGTACCAGTGCTTGGATCAAAATCTGCTGTACCTTGAAAATAACCAACGACATTAATATTGCCTGAATAGTCCAAAGCAATTTGATTGATATAATTACTATTTGGACTTTCAATACTCTTTGCCCAGATATAATTTCCCATATCATCTAACTTGACAATAAACGCATCATAAGAACCAGCACTTGTCATTGATGAAACGCCTCCATTTGGATCAAAGTCTGCTGTTCCTTGAAAAACGCCTGTGATTATTAAATCACCATTGCCATCAATAACCATATCTCGACAAGTTTCGACACCATTTCCACCAAATGTCTTTGCCCAAAGAAACTGACCTTGTACATCATATTTAGCAATAAAAATATCTGATCCACCTTGTACATCTTTCAAATTTAATCCAACACCTGGATCAAAATCCATCAAACCATCAAAATCACCAGCTACATACAGGTTTCCCAAACCATCAAGTGCAATACTCCTTCCATGATCATTGCTGCCGCCTCCAATTCCTTTGACCCAAACTAAGTCACCTAAATTATCATATTTAGCAATAAAAAAATCTCGTTGTCCTGCACTTCCTAACGTACCTGCAGTACTACCATTTGGGTCAAAATTAACCGAACCTTCATAAAATCCCGTTGTATAAATATAACCCATATTATCAACACAAATATCTGTACCTTGATCAAGGCTGCTACCGCCAACGTTTTTTGCCCAGTCAGCTTGTGCAAATGAAGTTGTTATAGAAAGTATTAAGGCAATTATTGTTGTAAGATGCTTATTCATAATATTATTATTTTTAATTAAATCGTTATCTATTTTGCTGTTATTAAAAAATAGAGTGTTTATTCTATTTTAATATTGTTCAACAATCTTACCTAAAAAATTATATATTTTATTTTTTATAAAATGTTCACTTTTGTGACAAGACTATCAAGTATTTTTTAATTATAAAGGATTAGAAACACAAACAATAAATCAATATAAAAAACTAATAAACAGATATTTATAATGAAATATTTAATATATTATCATACAAAATATTTGTATAAAATATTAATAGCATATTTTATTAACTTTAACAGTTCTGCTCGTAACTAAAATTTAATTCGCTTTAATTTTCAACATATCTTTTCCAATTTTTAGAATAAAATTTGCATTTTGGGCAAAAAAAATTTAAACATTTCAACTTTAAAATACCCAATCAGTCATCATATTCAATAAAGTTTTGAACGCTTAATTCCTTCGTTTCGACAACGAATGAGTTACATGAATATTTTTTTAATGAAGTAGAACAGAAAAAAATAAGTCAGAAATGGTTAACAATTTTCATCGAAAACCACATTTTTTTCAGAAAACTATACATCTTAATTCTCATTCATTACTAAATCATTTCAGAATAAAGTCTATTGATAAACGACACTTTGCTGAAAAAATGTTTTTATTAGTTTTTCTGATTCTTTGAATTTTTTTGTGCTTATCTACTTAACTTAGCATTACATAGATAAAACTACGTACTTTTTTAATTTTTCAATGCACCAACAACAATGACAAAAAAGATTACATTCATATTTTTTCACATCGTTATAGCTATATTTGTTTTCACAAATTGTAATAATAAAACGCCTAACGAAGACGAAAATCCGCAAATCACACAACAAACTCAAAAAGATGTTACAATAATAGATACGGTTGAAACCTCAAACGAAAAACCTGTCAAAAATTATAAAAAAGTTGCTCCTCGAACAGTTTACGATACATCAAATTGGGTAAGAATATTAGACATTGATCCGACGATTGTAGAAGATATGCGATATGCAACGGCTGATAATTTTGTAGAAGAAATTATGTACGATTGTGCCGCATGTTACTTACGACCAGAAGCGGCAGAAGCTGTTGGAAAAGCTCATAAAATGCTTCAAGAACAAGGTTATGGCGGTTTGAAAATGTTTGATTGTTATCGACCTCGACCGATTCAGCAAAAGCTTTGGGACAAAGTACCAGATGCTCGATATGTTACGCCTCCGTGGAAAGGTTCAATGCACAATCGTGGTTTAGCGGTAGATTTGACGATTATTGATTCTCTTGGAAATCAGTTAAATATGGGTACTCGATTTGATTATTTTGGAAAAGAAGGTTATCATACTTATACCGAACATTCCGACGAAATTCAAGCAAATCGAACATTATTAAAAGAAACACTAAGTAAAGTTGGTTTTCGTCATATTCGTACAGAATGGTGGCATTATTCTTACCGAAAAGTAACTTATCCAGTTTCCGATTGGTTATGGGATTGTAAGTGATTGAGTAATAAAATATTAAAATTAATACGACATAAAACAAAATGTACCAAAGGTGCAAGAACACTAACACAGGATAAAATCCTATCGAAAATCAGAAAAAAATGCAAAGACCAAAACCAGAAGAAACATTACCATATTATCATCATTATATTGCTAATGTACAAAATGGAAATATCGTGAATATTCTTAAAGAAAATCATGAAGTAACGCAACAAATGATTCAAAATATTCCGACTGAAAAAGCAAATTATCGCTACGCAGATGGAAAATGGAGTGTCAAAGAAGTGTTATTGCATTTAGTAGATGTAGAACGAGTCATGTCTTATCGTGCATTGCGTTTTGGACGTAATGACAAGACTGATATTCCAGGATTTGATCATGATAATTATGTACCAAATTCTGATGCAGAAAATAGAACAATAGCTGATATTGCAGTCGAGTTTCAAGCTGTTCGTAATGCGACAATTGAACAATTCAAGCATTATAATTCAAAAATAATGGATAGAATCGGAACAGCAAATAATGGTGTTTGTTCGGTTCGAGGTTTAGCATATATTATCGCTGGACACGAACTACATCATCGACGTATTTTGAAAGAACGTTATTTGTAATATCGCTTTATTGGTAACAAAGTCATATTTTTATTTTCTTAATTTCTCTTTTACTTTTAATTAAGAATTTGTACCTTCATTTATCTTAAATAAGCTAATCATATTTAAGATAAACTTCTATGAAATTATCTACTTGGTAATCAATTATTAATATAAAAATCCACAAATAATAATGTCTAATTTTGTATCTCCTGAAAGGTTACACCTTTCTCGTATTGTATTTGGCGTAATGAATTGGGGAATTTGGGGGCATAATCTGTCTGCCAAAGCGATGTCAAAACTCATTAATGAAAGTATTGCATTAGGCGTTACATCATTTGATCATGCCGATATTTATGGACATTATACCACCGAAGCTATGTTTGGTAATGCGATAAAAGGCAAGTCGTCGTTGCGTAATCAAATGGAAATCGTAACCAAATGTGGTATCAAACTCGTCACGCCAAATCGTCCAAGTCATAAAATCAAATCTTACGATACCAGTAAGGCACATATTATTCATTCGGTCGAAAATTCATTACGTAACTTTCATACAGATTATATTGATTTATTATTAATTCATCGTCCGAGTCCAATCATGGACTATGCCGAAATTGCAGAAGCATTTTGGGAATTAAAACAATCAGGGAAAGTACGATTCTTTGGTGTTTCTAATTTTAAAGCAACACAGTTTGAAGTCATGAATGAACATTTTCCTTTGGTAACAAATCAAGTTGAAGCATCATTATTAAATCCTAAAACTTTTTTTGATAGAACGTTTGACCGATGTATGGCAACTCGTGCTGTACCAATGGTTTGGTCACCTTTGGGTGGTGGAAAAATATTCACAGATGTAGAAAATAAAAAAGTAAAACGTATTCGTAAAACGGCATCAGAATTAGGAGAAAAGTACAACGTAGGAATCGACCAAATTCTATTGGCTTGGTTAATGAAACATCCTGCACAAATTCGTCCAGTTGTTGGTACTGCTCGAATAGAACGATTAAAAAGTGCTGTTGAAGCCACTAATATTAACTTAACCCATGAGGAATGGTTTGAGTTATTAGAAGCATCAAGAGGTGGTGAAGTAGCCTAAATAAATTGTACTCAAAGTATCAGATACTTTGAGGATTTATTTGTGTTAAGGTTCAATTTTTTTGCGTTTAATCAGATTAAAAATCCGATTAAACGCAAAATGTTAAACATATACGATATTAAAAAACTACTAACTACATTTTTTCTTTCACTACAGACGCAATGACTTATTTCAATTTCGTATAATATATCGAGTTCGTTAGTTAGTTACAACATGAAGCTATAATATACGAAAATGGTTTATTTTCATATGTAATAAAATCTTGTTTTACTTCATCTAAAACGAGGATAAGATCTTGATTATTCGTTATTAACTTAAATCCTTCAATTACCTCAATTGCTAAATCTTTCACCTCAGAAGTGATGGGAATATGATTACTATTAGAAACATCGTTATTAGAATCTAAAAGATAAAAAATAGACGTATTGACTTTCGATGATAATTTAAGTATTTTATTTGCTAAAGATAGACTAATCTGATTAACTGGAATTTCATCAGAAAGTAAGTAATAATATTCAATATATTTCTTTCCAAACTCACTATTCGATAAAAACTCTACTTCAAATCTTTTTTGTAACGTTAAAGTATTGTCTTTTACATCTTGACTTTCTTCATATAAATCATGTACTTGTTCTGATTTACAAGGAACTAAATCCACACAAAAAAACATTGGTTCGCTTTCAATATCTGGGATACAAGCAGCATTATCTTGTGGATAAGGACATGGAGTTTCGCAAGTCTTGTCATCATTTCCTCCAGGAACATTTTTGGATAAACCTGAATGTCGTAAATAATATTTTAAAGAGCCACGCCAATAATCTCTATTATTTGATAAAGTTCTATATTTAGAGGTTAAATCTTTATTGAAAAATAGAATATATGAACCATCATTTTCTACTTCTAAAACATCTAATAATATATCCGTCATATGGTTTGTAGATATTTGAGCAAAACAAGATAATAAAGATACTTCTTCGAATTTATTGTTATTATTTTTTTTAACAAGTCTATGAAAAATGTGGTTATTCTTTTCTTCAAAAATACTTATAGCCTTGATATCATCTACATTAAAATCGTTTTCATTTATGAATTTATCTGAATCAAAATAAAATGTTAATGCATAGTTTTTGGGAACATCAAATGGTATTAATTGTTTTTGCACACTTTCAAATAGGTCATTAGTATATGAACTTATTAATATAGAATATTTAATATTTCTTTTATCTTGAAATCGTCCTTGATAACTACTTGCTTCAATCTGATAATTTTCACTATTATTATTAAAAAGAATCTTTTTTTTAAGTGAGTCATCTTGAGTTTTAGAATTTTCCCTCACAGGCACATCTTTAGTACAGCCTATAAATGCAATAAGTAAAATTAAACATAAAGTTACTTTTTTCATGGTCATTGTTTTTTGTTTAAAAATATATCCAAATATAATTATTTTTCTTATTTATCACAATTATCAGTGTAAATAAAATTAAAAAGTATTAATTAAAAAAAACAACAATATATTTTTAAAAAAACAAAATAAGTGTTTTTACGTGATAAATGAATTATGGCTTTTAAACGGCTTTCTTATAAAAAATTAAACGTGTAAAAATTGTATTATTTGAACCACAAAAGGTACAAAAGACACAAAAGGAATTCACAAAAGAGTGAAAATAAAATAACTTTTGTGAAAACACTTTTGATACTTATGTGCCTTTTGTGGTTCAAAATTATTTTATAGGAAAATCGTTATTAATTTAATTAACCTTATATTTACTTATTTTTATTCAATTATTTTTTATCTAAAACTAAATATTATGGCTAAAGAAAGATGTAAAAACTGCAAAACCTACGCAACAAACTTACTAATGGTGAAAGGTTCAATCGCTAAATACATGTGTAAGTCCTGCAAACAGGAATTTTGTCATCAATGCAAAAAAGGAAGTCATTCTTGCCCAAAATGTGGCAGCTCTAATACCAAACGAAATGGTTATATCAGCGGATAAAATTAGATAACAATGAGTAAAAAATCAACATTCGATGAAGTCGAACCAGTTTTATATATTATCTCAGGTTATTTGGCTCTTTGTGCTTTTAATAAAGAATGGATAAATCCACTTGAAATATTCAATAGTGAAGAGGAGACATTTTGGAGTATTTTATTCTTCTTTCTTATCATGTTTATAATTGGCGGACTTGTTACTAAACTTATCGTAAAACCGATTTACCTAACTATTCGCACATTTGGTTTTACATTCATGGAAACTTTCCAACGAATCAAATATGAAAACTTTTTTTATTGGCTGATTTCACTTCCTTTTCGATTGACATTTTTGCCTTTGATAAGATCTATTCTAACAATTATTGCTGGTGGCGAAAATGCATTTGATAGTTCTATTAAACGCATGAGAATTGAAACACTTGAACGTATGAGAAATCGGATTCAAGAAGATATTCCGTTCGCAGAAGGAGAGAAGCTTAAAGAATTAAACAGAGAATTAACTCGAATTGAAAACGACTTATATGAAATCAGAAATCGCTAAAATTATGAAATCTACATCATTACTAATTATTATATTCTTTATAACAAGCACATTATCAGCACAATATGGTGTAAAATGGATGGCAGAACCAAATTTTGATTTTGATTATGTACAAGAATTTAATGATTCTACTTATTTTACATTGGTTGAGAAAAATGATAAATATGGCTTGGTTGATATGTATGGAAAAGCGGTATTACCTATCATTTATGATGATATAGATATTGTAAATAAACGAACTTGGATTGTTGAACTTAATGAAAAATATGGTTTATGGACAAAAGATATAGGAAATCCTAACTGTATTTATGATGAAATGGATGGGATGAAAAATGGCTATTACACCGTAAGTGTTGATGAAAAAATTGGACTTATTGATAAGAATGGTGTCTTGATAATTCCGATTCAATACAACTATATTTCGTGGGGTTCGGCTTTTCAAAATTACTATAATGACAATGTTTCCAATGAAATTTTACCTTATTTTTTTGCTATAACTAAAGAGAATCAATACGTTATTTTTTCAGCAGATGGTACACAAGTAACTCCTATTAATGAGTATTATAAGTCTATTTTAATTGATACAGAAAACGAAATTTTTGTAGGTTTAAATAGTAATAATAACCTTCATATAATTAAGAATCAAAAGATTATCAAAAAATTTCCTGTCAAGGAATTGTTAGGTTTATCTGACAGCATTATACTATTCAAAAATGAAGAAGAAAAGGCTGGTGCAATAACTGTGAATGGAGATATAATAATAAAACCGAATTTTGATGATTTAATATTTGGTATGTATAAAGATGGTGAGGTTTTTAAAAATAATTCATTGCTAATTGGAATTACTAAAGTAGAAGATACAACGGCTTACAATGATAATGGTGTAATGGAAACAACAGAAGCCGTAGAAGAATCAACAGAAACAATAGAAGAAGTAGAAGAGTATCCTGAAAAGGATAACAAAGTCTATTTTCCTGTATATACTTTTTTTAATAAAAGTGGAGTGAAATTATCGGATACATCATTTACAAATATTTTTTTTACGGATAGTGAAATGACATTTGTAATTAATTCAGACTTAAAGTATCAAGGTCTGATAGATATAAATGAAAATCTACAGAGTAGTGATATACTAAAAGAATCTAATTATACGAAAATAGAGTATTATTCTATTGATGATATGAATCGAGAACATTTTTTTTATCCAAAACTGATTGAGTTTTTTAAAGAAAATCGGTATCGATTACATGAAGAGTCTGAAAACAGAATGATTATTAGTAACAATGATGATAAATGGGGACATGTAGATTTTGAAGGAAATATTGTAACAGAATTAATTTATGAGCATATCTATCCATTTAAAAATGGTTACGCAAAAGTGAAGCGAAATGGTAAATATGGACTCATTAATCATGATGGTCAACTTGTATTTAATACTGTTTTTGATGGTATTAATATTAGTAAGCAGAATTTAGTCCATGTTTATCAGAATAATTCAGAAGGTGTATATCGTTTAGATGGACAAGTTGTTCTTAATCCTTATTACGACTATATCTCTTTCTCTAATGAGAATAATCTTTTTACGGTTAAAAAGGGAGATTATAAAGGCGTTTATTCTTTGAATGGAGATGAAATTTTAAGTTGTATTTATGATTATATAAATTATCACAATCAAAATAATTTCTTTGTTGTTGAGAAAAATGAATTATATGGAATGTATTCTGTTACAGGACAATTAATTGCTCCTGCAATTTATGAGTCAATCTATGTTACAACAAGTTATACTGATGAAATAACAATAAATGCAACGAAAAATGGAATAGATGGTTATTTAACTTTCAGTGGACGTTTTTTTACGATACGAAGCGATAAATACGCAAGTAGAGAAAAATTTTGTTTTGATCGAGTTCGATTTAAACAAAATAATAAATACGGATTTTGTGATAGAAATGGGAGAGTAGTTATCCCTGCTATTTATGAACAAACAGCACAATTTCACAAAAGTGGCTATGCTCAAATTATTGAAAATGGGAAATATGGATTAATTAATCAAAATGGTGAAGTCGTTGTTCCAACAATTTATGATCGAGTTGGTTTTTTTGAAGGAAAAGCGGCAATAGTGAAAAAAGATGGAAAGTATGGATTAGTTGACCGAAGTGGAAATGTTGTTGTGCCTTTGTATTTTGATGACATAAAGGAGAGTACCGAACAAATAATATGGATGAAGGTTAATGGAAAATGGGGAATTGCAATTAATAGTTGGCGATAAAGAAAGTTTCCTTAAATTGGTAAACAATACAGGCTTACCAAGAACTTGACCTGTAAAATTTTCAAAATTTGGTAAGTCTTGATTTTAACCGATTAAATTTACTAAACTCATAACTTTATTTCGTTCCACATTATTTGAAAGTTTATGTTCTAAAATCAATAAGTGACGGTGTTTTAGAAGTTGTAGGATTTGAGTATAAATCAAATTCCGAAACAAACTCTACTTTTAGTTTGGCAAATGTAGATTTTAAGTTGAGAATCGTGCTTATTTTTTCTGTTATCTTGAATAATAGAACATTGGTATCTTTTTCTTGAAAATCATTCTTTACAAGCAAAAATTTAATTTCGGTTTTCACAGGAGATAATAACGAAAGCTGAATTTGAAATCGGTTCACTAATTCTAATAACCAATCAAAATCATTTAAAAAATAAGAATTAGCGTCCACAGAAAATGATTTAGCTTCTCTGGATTTTAAAATTAACACCTGTTTTTCATTGCGATATTCCAATTTGCCAATATCTCCCATAGCATATCTAAAGAGCGGAAATCGTTTTCTAAATAAATTGGTCACTACAATTACGCCATTTCCTTCCTTATCAGGATTTTCTATTTCAACAACGACATCATCTAATGTTTCATAAGACGTTAAATTTTCTGAATGAGTTGACCAACCCCAAATTCCTGTTTCTGCCGATCCGTATAACGAATGAATTTGTTGAGTTTTAAATACATTTTTAAATAATTCTATTTGTGCGTCTAATAAATATTCACCTGCAAATAACAATTCTGGTATTTCTAAACTCAAATTATTATCCAAAAGATATTTGGCAAAAAGAGAAAGCATAGAAGGCGTTCCCATCAACATACTCACTTTAAATTTCAAGCCTAAACGATACATTGTTTCAAAAGAAGTATTAGAACTTACGGCAATTGTTGTAGCATAACATTTTTCTAAAATATCATCTAATATTCCGGCACTTCGGTACATATCTTTGTAACTGAATAAATTTAGTACAATTGTTTTTGGAGAGATAATCCCAGATTTCAGTAATTCTACTGCTAACAATTCTCGCTGACGTAGGTTTTCTTGAATATCTACTGGAAAAATAAGCGGTTTTGTGGAAGATCCTCCCGAACGTACCAAATAAACACCTCTTGATTCGGTTTGAATATCAAATTGAGTATTTAATATTTTTCGCAAAATATGCTTTTCCATTACAGGAATATTACTTGTAAGGTCGATATTTTCGTAATATTCTTTGAAAAGCGATGATTCTTTTACAATCAAAAAATGTTCTTTTAGTGCTTTGTCTATCATTTTTATATTAGATTAGGTATTGAATATTTGGTGTTTGATTATTAAACTTTATTCATTTGAAATAACACAAGGTAAAATATATCCTCCGTTATAAACATTGATGATGCTTTCTGATGAACCTCTAAATATGCCAGGACCAAAGGATTGTTCATTATAACATAGAAGTAATCCAACAATATTGATTTTTATTTTTTCATTATTATGTTCTAAATCAAATACTTCTTGAGCCACATATTCTTGTACCATATAATTTTTCCAATCATTTGTAATTATGGTTTCCCAAATTTTAGGCGTACAATCATTTTTTACATAACTTCCGATTCCTTTTCCACCACTATTTTTTTTAAGAATCCAGTTAGAAGTAGAGGAGATTAACATTTTTCTTTTTTGGTCAGATTCTAAGATATAAGAAGGAATTAGAAACCGTTTTAGAAAATCATATTCTTCTTTAGTGATATAATCGCCTATAATTTCTTGATTGTATAAAACAGAAAGAATCCTTTTATCATGTACCAAAATAAGGGAACGAACATCATTTAAACAGTTTTCAGATTCAATTAAGGCTTTAAGTATCTTTGGTTCTATTTTTTTTAGACTTTCTCTATCCATTTCAAGAATAAACTGAGTCGCAATTTCCTCCTCAACAACTAACACACCGTTTTTTAATTCCAGTTTATCTGGAGTAATATCGGCGATACTAAAACCTTGCTTACGCAATTCATTAAAAAAATCATAGACTTCTGTTCCTTCCTCAAAATTATGAAGATAAAAGAGTGTTTTATTAGAATCTAAATCTTCGGAAAGCGTTGAAATAAACGTTGTTTGTTCAGGTACAGATTGCCAATTAGGATTTGTTGATGACGCTAATTGATTGACAATCAGGTTCATATAATAACTAAGCATCCAACCATTAATAGGATAACGACAACCGATTTCACAAATCTTTTGTTGTCCATTTTTATCAATAATTAAGTCTGGGCGATACATTCCTATTTTGTAAGGTGTTGATTCTGCCAATCGTAATATAGCTTCTAATTCATTATCTAATTGATAGATTTTACGAATCCGTTCATCATGAAAATAATTGGAAACGACAGCTTTAAGCACCTTATTAAGCAAGGTTGTTAACTTAGAATATTCTTCTAAATTGCTTTGATTCAATATCATCGGATTACTAAGAAAAGTATCTTTACCATTGAAAGGAACGTTTTTTAAATACTTTTCAATCAAAGAAATCAAAGAAATCAAAGCGGTCGCATCCATTTTTTTATTTCCTAAAACACAACGATTAGAAATGATTTCAGCCGTTTTATTGTTAAGTGTATTCATTGAATTTAAATTTAGTTAAACCTAATTCGATACAACAGCCGTTGAGTATCTGAAAAACCTGTTCTACCGTGTAACATCCGATGATTATCAATAATTAATATTTGACCTTTTTTTAATGTAAAAAAAGTGGCATGATTTGATGTTTTTATCTTTTGAGTTAAATAATCAAATGCTTTCCATTTTTTATCATTTTCATTGTAAGCCTTCTTTTTCATTCCTTTTATTATGGTATCATAACGATACCTTATTTTGTTTTCACTTTCAATTATTGGAACTTCAATGAAACTTTTTTTATCTAAATCGAAGATATCAGGAATAATAATTGGATAAGGAAGTTTCAATTCATTAAAAAATTCTTCATGTTCATTTTTTAGTTCGGCTAAAATTTTTTTCAAATCTAAAAGTATTGAATGACCACCACCACAACTCGCCTCTATGATTGAACTAAGGCTGAAATATCGTTCAGGTTCAAGTCTATATTGCGAGTCGGTATGTAACTCCGCTTTTTTATTATGTTCAGAAAATGTTGGTATTGTGGATTCTGATTTTTTGGGGCTAATTCTCCAAATAAAATCTTTTTTCCCTTTATTATGTTCTGATGGAATTCCGATTTTATTTACAATTTCAAAATGTTTTTGTAAAATTTTATCTTCATTAGTTTCAAACGATTCTACGATAGCAAAACCATCTAAAAAAACAGTGTGTAAAATCTTTTGGATGTCTATTGCTTTATTCATGTTATAATAAATTTATTACTATAGGGAAAACGAAAAGCCTTTTCAATAATATATAAATTGTTGATTTTACGAAAGGTTAAGTTTACTGAATTTCAATCTCAAATCTTTTATCATATTAAAAAAACACTCTTCGTTTGTCTTATTTGTTACTATTCAGTATGTTGATAATTAAAATATTATAAATATTTATTTTAAATATATACTGAATAGTAACATAATTTAGGGTTTTAATTTTTCTTATCTCTTGCTGCACGTTGCATTGGATTTTCGCCTTGATTTCCGTATCTACTATAACCTTTCTTTTGTTGATACATTTCAAAACGATTCAATGATTGACGAGCAGGGAAGTAGTTGTTTCCAGTATCGGTATCGGCGGTTTCTAAGTACGGATCAAGCGTAATTTGTTTCACTTCTTTCTCTGTTACAAACACTTTCGTAACTTCTTGATGTGGTAACATTTTCCAAATTTCCGCAGGAATACGACGAACTTCTTTTGTTCCGTCCGTATATTCAAACTCAACAATCAAAGGCATCACTAAACCACCAATATTTTCAAACTTAATTTCATAGAAATTATAACCTTTTTGCAACATCGCTTTTGATTCATTATCTAAGCTGTTATAATATTTTTCATATTCCTTTCTATCTAAATTCAAAACATTTAACGGATCATAACTATTATAGAAATCATTTGTTGACGGATCACGTTCTGTAACCGTTTCTTTGACTTCTGTCTTATTACGTATTTCAGTGATGTACTGTTTTTCAGCACGTTGCTTTTTTGCAATCTTACTTTCTTCATCAGGATTGCCTTTCAAATTGTACCATTTCACATCTTTGATAGCAATATCCACATTATCAGTAGTATAGAACCAACCTCTCCAGAACCAATCCAAATCCATTCCTGAAGCATCTTCCATTGTACGGAAAAAGTCTGCCGGAGAAGGATGTTTAAACATCCAACGTTGTGAATATTCCTTAAAGGCATGATCAAATAATTCACGTCCCATTACTGTTTCTCGTAAAATATTCAACGCTGTTGCAGGTTTTCCATAAGCATTATTACCAAACTGAAAAATAGATTCTGAATTAGTCATAATAGGAGAGATGTTCGATTTATCTCCTGACATATAAGGAACGATTTTCCAAGCTGGCCCACGACGAGAAGGATAACCTCTTTCCCATTCTTGTTCAGTTAAATACTGTAAAAACGAGTTCAAACCTTCATCCATCCAAGTCCATTGACGTTCATCAGAGTTGACAATCATTGGGAAATAATTATGTCCAACTTCGTGAATAATTACGCCAATCATGCCGTACTTCGTGCGTTCGTTGTACGTTCCATCCTTTTCAGGACGACCAAAGTTGAAACAAATCATCGGATATTCCATTCCGATACTTTTCGCATGAACCGAAATCGCAACAGGATAAGGATAATCAAAAGTATATCTTGAATACACGTCCAAAGTATGTGCTACTGCTTTTGTTGAGTATTGTTCCCAAAGAGGATTTCCTTCTTTTGGATAATACGACATTGCCATCACAGTTCTATCGCCAAACTGAACACCCATTGCATCCCAAATGAATTTACGTGAACTTGCAAAACCAAAATCACGAACATTTTCAGCGTAATATGTCCAAGTTTTTTTGTCCTTTGCACGTTTCTTCTCTTTCTTTTCTGCCTCTTTTTGTGAAACAATAATTACAGGTTCTTTAGCTGTTTTCGATTCTTCAAATAATTTTTGTTGTGCTTCGGTTAGAATTTCATCTGCATTTTGTAATGTCCCAGTTGATGCTACAACATGGTCAGCAGGAACGGTAATATTTACTTTATAATCACCAAAACATAATGTGAACTCTCCACGACCTAAAAATTGTTTGTGTTGCCAACCATAAATATCATTATACATCACCATACGAGGATAGAATTGTGCAATTGTATAAAGATAATTATCATCTTCCTCAAAGTATTCATAACCAGAACGTCCGCCCATTTTCATTCGGTCATTGATATTATACCACCATTCTACTTTGAATGAATATTTTTCTCCAGGTTTTAATGCTTGAGGCAAATCGACACGCATCATCGTTTTATTGATAGTGTAGGGTAGAGGTTTACCATTAGCATCTTTTACAGATTCTATTTTAAATCCACCATCAAATTTACTTCCAACCAAACTTTCTATTTGACGAGATGACATTTTTTTATCAATATCAGATTGACGAATTTTGTACGTATCCGAATCTTTTGCACGCATATTTTGGTCTAATTGCAACCATAAATACGTTAAAACATCAGGTGAATTATTCGTGTAAGTAATTGTTTCATCACCATCAATACGTTGCGTTTCATCATTTAACTCCAAGTTGATTTCATAATCAACTTTCTGTTGCCAATACTGATGACCAGGAGCACCAGATGCAGCACGATAAATATTTGGTGTCGGTAACTCTTGTCCTAACTGTCTGAACTTATTCGTATTTGTATTTTGTGCAGTTGCGAATGTTGATAATAACATTAGACACAATAAGTATTTTATCTTATTCATTGTTATAAGTTGTTTTGATGTTCTCTACCAAAAGTATGTTTTTATTAAGCAAACAATATTATTGATTTTTAAAATCATTGTTTATGCAAATCCTGCGTTTTTAACACGTAAAGTTAATAAATAGATAAACATATTAGATTATTGAAAGGTACAAAGTATAAGTTTGTAATATAATTTATGGTTCAAATAAAAAAGGTTAGTAACGATATGTTACTAACCTTTTTGTTTTATTAAAGTGATACTTTTATTAATCACATAATATTACATCAAAATTTCCATTCAAAAAATTTGCTGCACTACCATCGTCAACTTTTACATCTAAACGACCTGTAACTCTATCTGCTGTAATTGTTTGAATTTCAATTTCTCCACAAAGTGCAATTTCTGCTGATGTATTATTAGTAACAACTCTATTGAATGAAACAGAATAACCTGTTGCCACACCTAATTCATAAGTTCCTACTTGTTGAGGTAATGAAAATATAATACGATCTTCAGGTAAGTCAAAGTTAAAGTTGTCGCACATATCACCTGTTGGTGTTTCTCCATAAAACGTAATTTGATAATGTGTACTATCAAAAGGATCTTCTTTTGCAGAACCATCAACAAAAGTATAAGTATCTGCCATAAAAGAACCAGTTGCTACTTGATTTTGATAAGAAGGAGCAGGACAAGTTGGATTTGTAACTGGTTCATCATCTCCGCATGATGCAATAAAAAAGGTTAAAATAGCAATGCTAAACAATGAAAATTTTAAATAATTTGTCATCTTTAAACTGTTTTTAAATAAGTTATTAATTAATAAAATACATTCTCTCCAAATAAGATGTAAAACTTAAATGGTTTGGTGCAAAGGTAAATCTAAATTAGTATTGTATTACCCTTTTTAGATAAAAATAGTTATTCATGATATGAATCACTAAGTGAATAAAATGACTGGTTCTTTGAAAAATCCAGTGATAAACCTAAATATACGAATTATTTGAATTCGTTTTTTGTGTTGATGTGTTGATGTGTTGATGTGTTGATGTTATACCAATGTCAGCACATCAACACATCAACACAAAAAACAATCTTGATAGATTTCAAATTTTTATTACTTCACTGGATTTTTCAAAGAACCAAATGACTTACTAATATATTAAAACTATGAATAAAATTTCATTTCAATATATCAAAACTTATATGGGATTTCGAGGAGAAGCCTTTACCGAAAAAATCAATAAAGCTAAATCAGAAATTGAACATTTAGAAAAACACATCAAAACTAATATCAATTTTAAAGAACGATATAGTATCAAACAAAAAATTAAGGGTCTAAAGAACGACTTAAATATTCATAATATTAAATTAATTGATGCTCAAAACGATATACATATATTCGCAAGAGAAATTGCAATGATTAAAACAGATACCAAAATTGCAAAACAATTGATTTCAATTTTAGAAAATAGAGTAGAAGAGCCTTTTGTTGTAACGGCTTGTTCACCGATTTATAGAGATGCTATTGTCTTTTTTAATGATAATTGCATAATAAAAATCGTTCATTGCTGTTTTGAATGTGTCAATATCATTGATGAAAAAGATAATCCGATTTTTTTAGAACCAAAAGGATTTCAAAAATTACAATCGTTATTAATAAACTTAGGACATGAAATCACTTAAATAGGTTTCACGTGAAACAATTTGAAATTATGAAACAATTATTTTTAATAATATTATTATCTATTTTTACATTCGGATTTACAGCGAGTGAACATCCGATTTATGTAAGTGTTGCAGAAGTTGACTATTTCCCAAAGAAAAAAGAAATACAAGTTGCTTTAAAAATATTTACTGATGATTTAGAAGCCGCTATTCGTAAAGAAGGTAAACGGTTAAATTTAGATACTTCAAAGGAAATCGAAAATGCTGATGTTTATATCCAGAAGTATTTAGATAATTATTTTTACATAAAAGTCAATGATAAACAAGGTTTAACAATGGCTTATAAAGGTAAAGAATATGTTGATGATGTAACCTGGATGTATTTTAACTATACGAATGTTCCAAAAAAAATAAAAACTTTAAGTATTAAAAATAATGTCATCATAAAAGTACATCCTTCACAACTCAATATGACACACTTTCGAAAAAATAGAATAGATGTTAAATCTAAAAACCTGACAAAGAAACGTTCCACGATGATTATTAATTTAAAATAGGTTTCACGTGAAACATTAAGCCAAAATCCTTATTGTAAAACAGTTCTTACAATAAGGATTTTTTATTTCTAAAATGCCGTAACTTTGCGAGACTTGTGAAACAAAAAACTGTTTCACAGACCAATTATGTTTCACGTGAAACCATATTTATACTAAAATACATTTAAACCATATTGTAAATGTCAATTCAAGAGTTTCAAAATGCTATCAAACAAGGTATTCCAAACGAATTACCTCAACCAAAGCCTTACGATAATTCAGTAAGTCACGCACCTAAAAGAGAACATTTGTTGAATGATGCAGAGAAAAAATTAGCATTAAAAAATGCTTTGCGTTATATCAACAAGAAACATCACGCTGTTTTAGCTAAAGAATTTGCGGAAGAATTAGAAACTTACGGACGTATTTATATGTATCGTTTCCGTCCTAATTATAAAATTTACGCTCGTTCAATCGAAGATTATCCCGCAAAATCACAACAAGCAGCAGCAATTATGTTGATGATTCAAAATAATTTAGATAATGCAATTGCACAACATCCGCACGAGTTAATCACTTATGGCGGAAACGGTTCTGTATTTCAACATTGGGGACAATATCTTTTGACGATGCAATACCTTTCAGAAATGACAGATGAACAAACTTTAGTCATGTATTCTGGTCATCCGATGGGTTTATTTCCTTCACACAAAAATGCACCTCGTGTTGTTGTTACTAACGGAATGATGATTCCGAATCATTCTTCACAAGAAGATTGGAATAAATTTAATGCGTTGGGTGTAACGCAATATGGACAAATGACTGCTGGGTCTTTTATGTATATTGGCCCACAAGGTATTGTTCATGGTACAACAATTACCGTTTTGAATGCTGCACGAATGTTAGGCGATGGTCGAACAAAAGGTAGATTGTTTGTTACTTCTGGTTTAGGTGGAATGTCTGGAGCTCAAGCAAAAGCAGCAGTTATTGCAGGAATGATTGGTGTGATTGCAGAAATCAATCCGACAGCGGCACAAAAGCGTCATACACAAGGCTGGGTTGATGAAATTTTTACGGACTTAGATGAATTATTAGAACGTATAAAAATCGCAAAGAGTAGGGAAGAAGCCGTTTCTTTAGCTTATCAAGGCAATATTGTGGAGCTTTGGGAACGTTTAGTGGATTCTGATATTCAGGTAGATTTGGGTTCTGATCAAACTTCTTTACACAATCCTTATTCGGGAGGTTATTATCCTGTTGGACTTTCGTTTGAAGATGGCGAAAAAATGATTGCTGAAAATCCTTCGAAATTCCGTGATGGTATTCATGAAACCTTACGCAGACACGTCAATGCGATTAATAAGTTGACTGCAAAAGGAATGTACTTTTTTGATTACGGAAATGCGTTTTTAAAATCTGCTCGTGATTTGGCAAAAGCCGATATTACGAAACCAGATGGCAGTTTTAAATATCCTTCGTATGTAGAAGATATTATGGGACCAATGTGTTTTGATTATGGTTTTGGGCCTTTCCGTTGGGTTTGTGCTTCTGGAAAAAGTGAAGACTTAGACAAAACTGATGCAATCGCTGCAAAAGTGATTGAGGAATTATTGGCGAAAGCCGATGACGAAATCAAACAACAATTAGAAGATAATTTGCATTGGATAAAAAATGCGAAGCAAAATAAAATGGTTGTTGGTTCTCAAGCACGGATTTTGTACGCTGATGCAGAAGGCAGAATGAAGATTGCGGAAGCATTTAATAATGCAATCAAAGCTGGAGAAATAGGACAAATCATCTTAGGTCGTGATCATCACGATGTTTCGGGAACAGATTCGCCTTATCGAGAAACTTCTAATATCAAAGATGGTTCGATGTTCACGGCTGATATGGCCATTCATAATGTTATTGGCGATTCGTTCCGTGGTGCAACTTGGGTTTCTATTCATAATGGTGGCGGAGTTGGCTGGGGAGAAGTGATGAATGGTGGATTCGGAATGTTGTTAGATGGAACACCTAAAGCTGATGAACGCTTAAAATCTATGTTACATTGGGACGTTAATAACGGAATCGCAAGACGTGCTTGGGCAAGAAATAAAGGAGCTGTTTTTGCTATAAAGGAAGCTATGAAGCGTGAACCGATGTTAAAAGTAACGTTACCGAATGAAGCAGATGAAGTCTTAATTGATGAAATATTGAATGTGTAAAATTGTAGTAGAGGCGTTAAATTTTAACGCCTCTACTCAATAATTACATTTTTTTTCGTAACTTAATGATATTCTTATCAAGAAAATCTCCATAAAACACCATAAGTTGAAATACATACTCTTAAACGAAAATTAAAAGTGATGAAACGATTATTACTAATTTTCTTTTTTTGTTGTTTATGGTTGATAAATTTCGGACAAATTCAGCCAAACTTACGAGTTTCTACCGTTGAAGGCGTTGCTCCGCTTACTGTTTTTTTTGATGCAACAGCTACAACTTACGACAATCAAGCCATCAATCCTATACATGATTTAAACTATCAATGGAACTTTGGCGATGTATATTCGGGACTTTGGGACTTCAAACCTGCTTCTCGAAATACACCGACAGGTGCAATAGCTACACATGTTTTTGATAGTTCAGGAACGTATATTGTTGAATTAGAAATTTCTGATTTTAAAGGTAATAGTACAATTGAAACAATTGTTATCCGTGTACTTTCACCAGAACGATTTTACGAAAGTAGTACCGTTTGTTTTTCCAGAGATAATGACTTTGAAGGTTGTCCTGAAAATGCCCAAAAGGTTACGTTTAAAGATGGTGATTTAAGTGTCGCACAAGCCTTTGTTGGTGACAAGCGACAGTTGTTATTTAGAAATGGAGATACTGTTTTTGTTAATAAACCATTAGACATCAAATGGACGAATCATTTGACAATTGGTAATTATGGGAATTGTGAAAACAAAAATGCCAAAGAAATTTGTAGTAATGCTCCTGTTTTTGTTAATGAAAAGTCGAATACTATAATTCGTATTTCAAGTCCAAATGGTACACAATGGGCTTCAAATCTAATTATTAAAGATTTAAAATTTATTAATGAAAATACGGATAGTAACACAACAGCTATTTTCTGTCAAGATTATACCAAACGTAATTTGTTATATCGCTTAGAAATTGATGGTTTTACACACGGTATTCATTATGATATGGAAAATTTATGGGATAAGTTTCATAAACAAGAGTTATTTGATGAAATTGTAATTGCGAATTGTAAAATCAAAAATGGAGTAGGAGCGGGCAATTTAGTTACCTTGAGTGGAAAGCAAAGTGCTATTTTAGGATCGACTTTATCTAACGCTATACAAGGTCAATCTGTTCTACATTTGCCATGGATGCAACAAGCTACAATTACACACAATGAGTTTTTATATCCTGCTGAAAAGCATTTTTGTTTAAAATTAGAGAGCCCGTTTTCAGATACAGTGCGACAACGTAGTGCAACTCGACAGGTGTTTATTACAGATAATCACTTTGAAACGTATAAAGGTTCTGAAAAAATTGTTGAAATTCTTCCTGCTCACCAGAAATCAAAAATGCTACATGATATTATTTTGGAAGGTAACTATATCAATACAGGAACGGATAATAGTGTAGAACATGGTTTAGTTGTTGGTGGTGAAAATATTACGATTAGAAATAATATCATTAATGGTTCGGGGGGAAATCAAAAACGTTATAATGGAATTACGATTTCTGATGTTTCGCTTTCGGATAAATCCAAAAAAATAAGAGCTTATAATAACACAATTTACCGTCAAGATTGGGGAAAAATGGTTGTGGGTATTCGTGTAGATAAAGATGTAGAAGATGTGGAAATTACAAATAATTTAGTTTATACACCTTTGGCCACGACATATAAACTTACCGAAGCATTTACAAAAGACATTGTTGCGGATAATAATGCATTTCCTAAAAAGAATCCTTTTATTAATAAAAAACCAACACAACCTCTTGATTTTCAGTTGGATACAATCAAATTGTCATTCTTGCAAAATCAAACTTCACTTTGTAGTCATCAAGATTTTTATGGTCAAAATCGTCAACCTTTAAAGCAATGTGGTATCGGTGCATTTGAATTTACTCGTTTTCCAATCACTGAAGTTTCCTTTGATGGATTGAGTATTTCGTCTATTCATAATTATCCAAATCCGCAACGAAATTATCTAAGTATCGACTTATCTAAAATTACTGGCAAATACAATATTGAGATTTTTAATCTTCAAAATAATTTAGTTTATTCTGATTACGAATTGACTAATCGTTTTTATGTTTGGCAAGTCGATACCTTTGATGATGGTATTTATTGGGTAAAAGTAGCATCAAAAAGTGCCACTTTTTTGACGAAAGTGTTTATTCAACATTAAGATGAGGATTAATAAATTTACGTTTACTAAACTTTAAAAAAGTTAGTTTAGTAAACGTAAATATTGATTTTGAGTGTTACAATTTTTCAAAAGAATCGCTTGAAATTTCTTTTAAAACGGCAATATTACTCAATTGATGATCACCTCGATTGCCGGAAAGCATGATATTTCCATATTGTTTATAATCTGTCCAAGGTGTTATAAAACGTGGTTTCTCATCCTCGAAATTGGTAAAAAAAGCCCATTGAATTACCAAGTGACTTTCTTTATCGACATAAACGTAATATTTATTTTCTGGCGTATCTCCGACATTTTCAAACGTAAGTTGTAAGACATCAACCGCAGCTTCATCAACTTTATCGTCTCCGATATACTTTAAACTCACGCCCGAATCTTTCAATTTGAAAGGCATTACTAACCAATAAGAATCATTGATCCAAATAGATTTTCCTTTATTCAAAAGTTCTTGAAGTTTTTTTTCATCAGTGACTTCAATACCATCTTTTTCTGCTTTTCCTTCGCCTGTTTTAACATTGACGATAACTGTATTTTTTGAATCTTCACTTAATTCAATTCGAACATCGCCAGAGAATTTATCCCAAAGTAATTTCCTTTTTCCAAAAAAATCCCATTGAATATATTGCGTATTTTTCCAATTGTCGTAACCTCCTTGAGCTGTCATTACTTGGTTCGCTATTAAAATTGCTTCTGCATCGGAATTATCCAAATTAAAACCAGTAGCTGGAGGATAACTATGAGATGAAGTCGTATTTTTAGTTGATTTCATACTATTTTGACAACTCACCAAAAATAGTATTGTGATAAATAATAATAGGTGTTGTATTTTTTGGTTTTTCATATTTTGTAATAAAGTGTGAATGAATTAGAAAATGAATAATTCAAATTTCGAATTCATAATGATTAATTCATATTTTCTAAATGCCTTATTGTCAGCAGCATTGCCAACTTGTCTGCGTTTTAATAAAAGTCAATTTGATGGAATAATTATTGGTTATTTTTTTATATATTGGATAATATTATCACGTCATTCTTACCAATATTAGAAATAATAACAGCATGAATTTATGTATAAATTTCAGCTTTTCACAACATTCTTAAGTATAATCAGTTGAATAATTATAGGATAAATTTATAAAATAGAGCAATCGGATGAAACAATATATGGTTGAAATAAAATTTCAGAAGCAAGATTTTCCTGAAATTATGCCGCTTGTACCAGAACAGCAAAATAGAATAAACGAACTAATGCAGCGTAATAAAATCAGTAGCTATGTATTGTCATTAGAACGTTCTAAACTTTGGATGGTTGTCAATGAAGATGACGAAGATACGGTTTTTGAGTTGTTACAAACCTTACCGTTATTCGAGTATTTTCAGTTTGATATTTACAGCTTAACATTTAATAATCAAGTCGTCGCAATGCCAGCAATTTCATTAAATTAATGAATACGGAAAGGCTACAACACAAAAAGATGTAAAAATGCCGAATTTGGAATCTCCAAATTCGGCATTTTTACTTTATATTTATCAATCAATTCCATATTCTTCAAATAAATACTGAATTGCTCGTTCAAAAACTAAATCATTTTCAGCATCAATATTTGCTTTAGTATTTGTGATTAGAATATCAGGTTCATGACCGATTCCATCCAGACTTTTACCTTCTGGCGTTAGAAACATTTGCGGCGAATAGCGATAAAGCCAGCCATTTGGTAAAAACCGAAGCATACTTCCATCAGAAAAATCTCCTGAAGTAAAATCCCCAATAAAAGTAACGTGAGGAAAATTGCGTAAGTGTAATAACAATACTTCCGCAGCACTTACCGTATAAGCATCGGTGAGTACGATAACAGGTTTTGTGTACTGAAAATCACCATTTTTTGTTGTTGTAAACTCCTTGATTTCATCAAAATCATCATGATTTTCGCCATTTCGAGTTTGAACGGTATAAGCTAAACGTTCTTCGTCTGCAAAAGCACCAGCAATCAATGCTGCTGCTTCATCAAATCCACCTCCATTTAATCGTAAGTCCAAAATAATGGCTTCGTAGTTTTTCAAATTATCGACAACATCAGTAATGATAGCAGCATTATTTTCTATACCTTCTAAATAAATATAACCAATATTTTTGTCCACAACTTTAGCATAACCTGCGATATCTTCATCATTATTTTCATCATGATAAAAAATCATATGATCAATATATTTACTTCTAATCAAACTTAAACTAAATTGCTCTTCAGCAATAGTTCCTAAGGAATCACCCGAAACATAAAATAATTCTTTAGACGGATCGTAAATAAATGTATGTGAATCATCTAAATATCCAATCATCTTACTAAAGATTGTCCATAGTTCATCATCTGTTGTTTGAGCAGTAACTTGTGGCTGATAAACTTGATAAATACTATCCCAATTCCAACCTCTTGCGACAAAAAGCCCATAATGTTGATCGAAATCATTCCAGAATATTTCAAAATTATTTTTTTGTGTATTAGGTTCATCTTCGCCTAAAAAAGTGGTTTGACAGGATGACAATATGATAGTAAATATTGCAATAAATGCAATAATTATTCTTTGATTTTTCATTGTTTTTATAGTTGAGTATTGGTTAATATAGCGTTATTTAAAACTTATAAGTTACGCCAAACTGAATTTGATTATTTAATGTTTTTGATTGTTTAACAATTGGCGTTGATTGATAAATTAAGTCATATTGAGCTACAAAATCCCATTTGGTATTGAGATTATAATGATATTCGTTTGACCAGAAAAATGCAGTATAATTATTGACAAAAGTCGGTGAACCATCAAACACAAAACGTAAAGGTTGGCTTTGTTTCTCTATCACCTCTTTGTCAAAACCAGCGTGTGGTGGACGAACTAATTGTGTAATAACTGGAAGAGATATTCTTGTATTAATATGATGTTTATTTTTTATAGCAAATTCGCCATAAATAGAAAGGTCTAAACTATGTGCAAATAAAAACGAAAAAGCTTCTGTACCTGAAAATAAAACAAAATTTAAATTGGTGTGATACTGTCCGCCTACATAAAGTAAAAAGTTATTTTTAATACTTGTTACTCTTTTTAAGTAGGATAGATTAATATTCGCAATTAGATAATTTGCTCGATAATAAGTAGCAACATCAGAACTAATTTGATTAGCATTAAAGTCTAAACCAACATTTAAAAGATGTCCTTTTTTGATATTTCTCCGTTGGTAATCAAAATTAATAATTCCGCCATTTGTTGTATAATTTAATGGTGAATAATTCAAATCTTTGAAATAACCGTGATTGTAACCTAATGTTGCATCCAGTGTATGAATAGGTTTATTTTGTGCATACATTGATAATGTAAACAATATTATGCTTACAATAATGAATATTTGTTTCATGATTTGTATTGTGGTGATATAATTTGAATATGAAAATACGGAATTTTCGTGATTAAATGTTGTAACAATAGAAATGACAGAAAAAATAAAATAAGGTTGCATAACGAATATAAGAACAGGCAAGTTATGAGGTTGTCTCAAAAGTCGAAATACATTACAAAAATTATTTATATTTATTTGTAATCTATTGATTTTGAATTTACTAAAGTTTGAAAACTTAGTACACTGTAAATTAAGTTTATTGACGTTTTAGTGGCTTTATTTTTGGTGAAAGCGAAGAAGAAAAATTTTGCATAGCCATAGCTATGGAAAACTTTTTCTGATGAAGCTATCACCGAAAAGAAAAAGCAAAAATGTTGATAAATTTATTTTACAGTGTACTTAGTAAACTTGTTCTTTTTTCTGACTTTTGATACAACCTCATGATAGTTTTATGGGTTCATATTTAATTCTACTATTGCTTCTTTTGAAGTCAATCGTTTTAGTATAAACAGAGCAACTAATAAAATTCCCATTGGTATCAAGGTATAATAAAACGCATTTTCAGCACCTTGAGTCTTGAATAAGTAACCAATGATTCGAGAACCTAATGTACCGCCTAAAGCCGAAAAAACAACGATTAAACCAGTCATTGGACTGTGCAAACGTTGTGGTAACGCACTTAATACAACGGAGTTTAACATTGGATAAATCGGTGCGATAAATAGTCCAACTAACGGAAACGCAAATCCTATCAACGGAATATCGGTAATACTATTGATTTCTCCAACGGTTGCATTTACCGTCTCTGGCAAGACAAAAACAACTAATAACATCGCAGAAATAATACAAATCGAGAGAATCCAAATCCACGAAAATTTCTGTGCTAAAATACCTGCTACGATTCGTCCTACTCCTAACGAAATGGCTAAAATACTTGCCATCATAATACTAACGTTTTGAGGCAAATCTAAAACTCTATCGTTGAAAGTTGGTAGCCAAGTCATGATGCCTTGTTCTATCATTACAAACAAAAATGCACTACAAACAAAGACCAAAACTAATATTTTGGTCAATAACATTCCCATTTGTTTTAAGTCGTCGAGCAAGTTTGTACCTTCTGGAATTTCTTCTTCTGTGAAGTTAACTCGTGCTAAAAAGACAAATGATAACAATGATAAACCAGCCAATAACCAATAAACATTCAACCAGCTATTTGGGTCGCCTTCGTTATTAAATGCTGGAAATAAGAAGTAAGCTAAGGCAATTCCGAACATAAAAAAACCTTCAATTTGACTCATTAAGCTGTTGTGTTCTTTCTCGCCTTCAGTCACTAAACCGATAGCGGAATAAACCGAAACTTTTATCAATGCAAAGGAAATACCAACAGCAGCAAATAAAATTTGTGCAGAAGAAAATGAGTTACCAAAATACATCGAAATACAAGCAACTGTAACCAATGCTAAACCACTTAACATCGCTTTTTTATAACCAATTCGAGGTAAAAAAGACGCAATTAAAAAAGATACAATTGCTATTGGTAAATCTTTAAAAAGCTCTAAAGTACTTGCTTGTAGCTCATCTACGCCATAAATTTCTTGTGATTTTAAAATCACAATTCCAACGCTATTTAGCAAAATTGCAAAAACGAAATAATTGATAAATAAGGAAGCTTTAATCGCTATATTTTTATTCATGCTTGGTTCTATTTGGTTGATTAATTGAAGTTAAAGATAATAGAAAAGCATAGAATTATTCAATAGAAAGATAAGAATGAAAAAGGTATAAAAAAAATGAGGGCTTCTCTCTTAGAAAAACCCTACAAAATTCACCAATAAATTTTAATCCAAATTCAACTCTATTTGAAGATGTATTGTCATATAAATAAATCCACTTTGATTTTGTTCACCAAAGTGAAAAATATTTATAAATAATGATACAGTAATTAAAAAAATAGGAATTTATACGTTTAATCAGCATCTTTGCGTTAAGATTAATCAGCATTAAATTACTATAAACTCAATGAGTGTAAACCAATGAGAGCATTATTATTATTACTTATTTGCCTAATAACTATAGATTTATCTGCACAAGAAGATAAATCTATAAAGCGAATTTCTACTGGAATTAAGATTGGTTCTGAAATAGGAATGATGGATTTAGAATCATCAAAACTAAATGCTAATACAGAATTAGATATTGGGTATTCTATTGTTGTGGATTTTTTAGAGTATCATATCAATAATAAATTTTCTGCAAATATCGGAATTGGTTTTGCCAATCGAAAATTCCGTCAATACATTGAAAATGTGTCATTTATTGATATTGTAGCAAAAGCTTCAGGACGAGAACATTTATTGGTTCAGAATATTGAAATGCCGATTACTGGAAAGTATTATTTGGACAAAAATAATAAACGTCAATTCTATATGATTGGTGGAATGACTATTTTTTATAATCTCCATCATAGTTTTCAGCAAGAGTTGTTTTTCTCTGATGGAACAATCTGGGAATATAATCACAAAAACGATATTACACGAACAACATTTGCAGCGACTTTAGGTGCAGGTTTACAGGTCGATACCGATTATCGTTTATCATATATTATAGAACCGATTCTACAAGTTAATCGAAATCAAATTACTTTTTTATATGGTCGTGATTCAAATGCTTTAATTTCCGTTGGTTTGATGGCTGGTGTAAAATTTTGATAAAATGGCTAAGTAAGTCTATTTAGAAAATGTTGTAAAGCCCCAGGATTAACTTCACTAAGATATCAAACCTTACTAAGGTCGGGATTTTCACTATTATTTGACAAAAATAGACGATTGTGAAATAATACCAATTGGAAATGTAATCATAAATTTACTTCCTTGTAATCCATCAGATTTTACTTGAATTTGTCCATTGTGTAAATCCACTATTTTTTCACAAATTGCCAAACCAATTCCTGTACCTTGATATGTTGTATTGTTATGCAATCGCTTAAACATATCAAAAATCTGTTTTTTGAAAGCATCAGGAATACCAATTCCATTATCTTCAAACGTGATAATTAGATGTTTTTCCGTATAAGTTGAGAAAACTTTGACTTGAGGTTGTTCTGATGTATTATATTTAATACCGTTTTCTATTAAGTTTTGAAAAAGTTGATGAATTTGAGTTTTGTTAGCAACGATTGTAGGCAAATCATCAAATTCAACCATTGCATTTTTTTCTTGAATATAGTTTTGCAAATGACTAATTACATTCAGAACCACATTATTAATATTGACTTCATCAAAACTACTTTTACTTTTTGCAATCTTAGAAAATTCCAAAATATCTTGTACTAAACTGTGCATATATCGAGCATTAGAACTTGCAAATCCTAAAAATTCATGAACATCCTTATCATCATAGTTTTTCAGTCTACGCTGAATAAGGTTGATAAAACTCACAATATTCCGCAAAGGCGTTTTCATATCATGAGAAGCAATGTATGCAAAGCGTTCTAACTCTTTATTCGATTGTTCTAACTCCGATGCATATTGTTTTACTTGATTTCTATTTTCAACCGTTTCTGTCAAATCGGTCAAAACGAATACATAACCAATTTTGATATGTTGTTGATTAAATGTTGGTAAAACCGCCATTAATAAGTGAGCAATCCGACCATTAAAATTAAAAGTCATTGTACGTTCTCGCCTTTCTTTGTATTGTAAATTTTTGATTGAATCAAAGTCTTTAGCAGGAATTTTACCCGTAATTTGAGCTAACTTAATGATAGATTGACCGATGAAATCTTTTCGCTTACCTCCAAACTGCTCAAATGTATCATTGGCATATTTTATTTTAAAGTCATTATCTGTAATAATGATAATATTCGACATAGAATCCAGAATATTGTCCAAAGCCGCTACAGGACTTATTTCAAATAATTTGAAATTCGTATAAATCCAACTAATAATGATAATGAGAATAGTAAGATAAGGTGTGAGATTATAATCTCCCTTATTTGAGACATTTATTGCAAAAATGTATTGGTAAATCAAAAAAATTGGGATAAATGTAAAAGTCAAGAACAATCCCAATTTCCATTGTCGTTCTCGTTTGTCTTTAGCATTATAATAAGCAACAAAGTGACTTACAGAAAGATAAATTTCAATTGTGATAAACCAAAAACCAAAAACTTTTGGTGTAATACCTTCATTATTAATAACATACTCCCATTTTCCGTTAATCATTTCATGGTTCATATCTAATATTGCACCATTAAAAAACAGATTATAAATTACAAAAATAGGAGGCAAAACCATTAAAAAACCAATAATCAAACCTATTTTTTTCCAACTTTTTGAGTTCGGAGCAGCAAAGTGATAGCCGATAGCACTCGCAACATACAATGTAGTCATCGCTAATGATGAATGAAAAAGGGCATAATACTCAATCGTTTCAACATCCGTAATATGCGTCATTTCGTACTCTAATACCCCTAATAAACCGATTAACATACCTGCTAAAGCAATAGAACGATGCAACGGATTTTTAGGATCTAATAGATAAATCCTCGAAACCACAGGTAACAAAACTAAAACAGATAATATTAAAGTAATTGAAAAGACGGACATTATAATTGATATTCGATGTGACACATGTAATTGGTAATCGTAAGTTACAATATAGCAAAGATTTAACCAAGTTCTGATTTTGAATTTCTAACTCCAAAACTCGCTTCAAACGATCTTTAATTGTAACTGTTACAATATTATTTTGACTATATATAGATCAATTTCTTTCGCTCTTTGATAATTTTTGCCAAAATTTCGGTGGTGGCAAAAATTGTCAATGAACCATTTTTTTATTTTAAATATTATAAATGATAAAGGAGATTTAACTTGTTTTATATCTCAAAATGCCTTTACCAATTTTTAAAATAAAAATAGCATTTTGAGCAATTAAGACCTTAAACATTTCCGTTTTTAGAATATCCATCAAATCATCATATTCACCAAAAATCTGAGTGCTTAATCCATTTGTTTCGACAGATATATTCTTATGTTGATTTAACACTTCCAAAAAATCTAATACTCGTTGAATATAATCATCACTCAACGGATACATACTAATTTCAATTGTAGCTTTCATAGTTTTTAATTTAAGTCGTTTTTGTCAAAATTTTAATAGTAAGTACTTTGACAGAATTAACAGGATTTATAAAAAATTATAAATCAAGTATTTATAAAAAATCATAATTACTTGATTATCAGACCTGACAGGTTTTTTGAAATCTACCGTACCTATATAGATGGGCAGATAGGAAAAATTGAAATTATGGTGTCATAGCTACGCTATTTTATAGCAAAATAACAATGATTTTCTACAGACAGATTCAGAGCTAACGCTCTTTTATCGTATTTTGATAGAAAATTAATATAATAAGAGCTTTAGCTCTGACTCTGTCTGTAGAAAATAGTAGCCAAATACCTACAAAGTAGCGTAGCTACGACACCATTTATCAATCATTTTCCAT
>JBGCFH010000230.1:0-47649 GCA_045106825.1 Saprospiraceae bacterium
TATCAACATTTTTGCTTTTTCTTTTCGGCGATAGCTTCATCAGAAAAAGTTTTCCATAGCTATGGCTATGCAAAATTTTTCTTCTTCGCTTTCACCAAAAATAAAGCCACTAAAACGTCAATAAACTTAATTTACAGTGTAATACTTTTTGCATTTTATTTAATCATTCTATCAGTTATCAATATTTAATTTCGACTGCATAGCAACAATTTTTAACACTTTAAGAATAGCAATTATCCATTAAACGTCTATTTGTACTTATATTTTCATCTAATTATCTCAAATAAATAGATATTGAAACATAATGTATAGATTTTGGAACATTTGTGAACGTGAATACTACATTACTAACATAGCTTTGTGGAAATATTTAACAAAAAATGTATTATTTAAATTTCAATTATGAAATCACAAAGTATTCAAAGAGAGCAAGTCACGTCTACACTTGAAGTTAGACAACAATCAGCAGATTACAAATCTATGTTTGCGATACAAGATTTAAACGTAAATACAATTATTGCTAATTTTTCTTTTGGAGAAAAGCTACAAAAACCTAATCGTTATTCCGTACAAATTAACGAGACAGAACACATCATTTTATCTCCACTTTACTTGCAATATATCAATCATAGTTGTAGTCCAAATGTATTTTTTGATACGACTACTATGGAGTTAAAAACACTACGACCAATAAAAGCAGGTGAAGAGTTAGCTTTCTTTTATCCATCAACAGAATGGAAAATGACAGAAGCTTTTAATTGTGTTTGTGGTAGCCCAGAATGTCTTGGACAAATTCAAGGTGCAGCATATCTAACCTATGATATCTTAAAGAAACATCGCTTTTCTAAGTATATTCTTGATAAATATCAGAATATATAAGTACGTACTTGACTAAAAGTAAACATATCATAGAACAACAATAATTATTATAAAAATACCATATCTACCTTCGGATAGGAAAGTAGTTTAATCATCCAAAATTTGTAAAAAATGTTAGGACAAATAATTACAAAAAAGGTGAATTCTGAACCTAAAAGAATGAAAGATAATCAAGTCAAAATATCAAATCGAGAATTGGAAATTTTACACCTAATATGTGAACAATATACAACACTCGAAATTGCTCAGAAACTATATATTAGTCCTCGTACTGTAGATGTGCATCGAAATAAATTATTAAATAAACTCCAGTGCAAAAACACGGTAGGTTTAGTAGTGTATGCAATTCAAAACGGACTTATAGAAATAGATTCAATTAAAATAAAAAAATAATTAACCATGAGTATAACAACAAACAGACAACAGTCATTCAATGCTATTGATAAAGATGGCAGCGGAATTATTGAATTCAAAGAATGGTACAAACATTTTGACGCTTTAATCCGCAAAAAGAATGCGACCATGACTGCAGAGAAGTTAATGGGTTTATTTAAACAATATGAAGGAGATGATAAAGGAATCAACTTTGAGGAATATTCTCAATTTATGGATGATGTGTTAGGAAGGTAATAATTTATATTTTCACCGCATCTCCGAAGGTACTTTACCATACTGTTTTTTAAACGCTCGTGCAAAATGACTGGGCGAAGAAAAACCTATATTATAAGCGACTTCAGAAATGGTGAAATCACCTGTTTTTAGCAGTTCAAGAGCTTTTGCCAATCGCTGCGTCCGAATAATTTCAGTGACGGATTGATTGGTCAAAGCTTTGAGTTTGCGATAAAGCGAGGTACGACTCAAACCAAAATGTTGCCCAATTTTATCGCCTTTCAAATCTGGATTGTCCATATTTTTAATAATATAAGTTTTGAGTTCGGTGATGAATTTGTCCTCTTGAGCAAAACTTTCATTATTTTCATCGGTTTGTTGATTATCATTTTGGTAGCGTTGCTGTAAGGCTTGACGAATTTCTATCAATTTATTAATCCGCAATGCCAATTCTTTTGGGCTAAAAGGTTTGGTCAAATACGCATCTGCACCACGTTCAAATCCTTTTAGACGACTTTCCAAAGCAGTTTTTGCGGTCAATAGTACCAACGGAATATGCGAAGTAGCGATATTATTTCTAATCGTTTCGATGACTTCAAAGCCATCTTTTCGAGGCATCATCACATCCGAGATAATCAAATCTGGAACAAATTCCAAAGCTTTTTCAATGCCTTCTTGTCCATCACTTGCTTCTATAATATTGTATAATGAAGGATCTAAACAAGATCCAATGTAAGTTCTGAGTTCGGAATTATCTTCAATAATTAATACATCAAGTTTTTCGGTATTACTGGAAGTTGTCATTGTTTTTTCTGTCTCAATCGTTGATTTTGGCAATATTAAAACTTCTTCTATGCTGGTTTCAATCGTAGAGATAGGAATATTAGTTGCTTCCAAAACGGGCAATTGTATTTGAAAGGTTGTGCCTTTGTTTTCTTCACTTTTGACTGAAATTGTTCCGTTTTGTAGTTCGACCAATTCCTTGACCAAGGATAAACCGATACCTGTTCCTTCTTGTACACGAGTTGTCGTAGCGTCAACTTGATAAAAACGGTTAAAGAGGTTTTTCAAATCTTCTATTTTAATACCAACGCCATTATCTTTTACAATCAATCGAATCGTATCTTGGTTTTCTATTGTTACTTGGGTCAATGAAAGTTCTATTTTACCGTCTTTTGGCGTAAATTTGATGGCATTCGATAATAGATTAAATATGATTTTTTGCCACTTTTTTTCATCAAAATACGTTTTCCAAATAGTTGGATTAGCAGAAAATAGTAACGTTTGTTTTTTCCGTTTAGCTAACGGTTCAAACCGATCTAATAAACTTTTGCTAAAAGCTACAATGTCACCATGTTTGATTTCAATTTGCATTTGTCCACCTTCGAGCTTAGAAATATCCAATAATTGATTAATAAGATTAAGTAAATGTTGAGCATTTTTAGCAACACTATTTAAACGTTTTTTTAGAAAATACGCAGACGGTTCTGCTGCCATTTGCTGAACTGGCCCAATAATCAAAGTCAATGGTGTACGAAATTCATGTGTAATATTTGAAAAGAAATTAGTTTTTGCTTTGTCCAATTCTTTTAACGCTTCGGCTTGTTCATTAATCGTAGCCGTTCTTTCTTGTACCGTATTTTCTAATATTTCTTTGTCTTGTAGAAGTTTTGCCGTTCGATAGCGAGTGAATTGCCAAAATCCGCCACCAATCAACGAAATAGTTAAGATGATAAACCATGTTTGTAAATAAAATGGTTTCACGACCTTTATCTTCATTGTCAAATGCTTTTTTGTCCAAGTCGTTCCATCTATTTGTCCTCTTATTTGCAATGTATAAGTGCCATAAGGCAAGGAATTGATACGAATAAAATTATCCGTCGTATAATTCCAATCATTGTCATAACCATTTATTTTATAAGAATAAAGTTTGTCTTTCTTTTTAAAATCCATTAATGTAAAATAGATTTCAAAAAGTTTATCATTAGGTTTTATCGTTAAAATTTGTTGATTTTGCACGATTTCTGTAATATTTCGGAACTTCGTTTCATCATTTTTTAAAATCTTAAACGCTGTAAAATTAAGCGGTACTTCGATATTTGTATTCCCAACAAGATCCTTTGGATGAAAACCAATAACACCGCTCAAACCACCAAAATAAAAATTTCCATCTTTGTCTTGATGATAAGAATAGGTATTAAATTCCTCATGAAGCAATCCATGTTCAGGTAAATAAGTATTGACTTCAAAGGTTTCCTTATTTAATCTTATCAATCCATAATCGCTTGGCAACCACAAAAAACCATATTCATCTTCAAAAACAGCATAAATATTTTGATTTAAAAACCCTTCGGAGCGTCCAAATACTTTTATCGTATTCGTTTTCGGTTGCCAATAAATCAATCCTTTTCCTCTGCTTCCTATCCAAAAATCACCATTTTTATCTTCATGCAAATTGTTAAATTCTTCTGTCGGAAATCCTGTTTTTGTATTAAATTTATTTAAAATATTAGCATTAGCATCTATCAAAAAAAGTCCTTTACTCGTCACTAACCAAGTTCCTTGTTCATTTTGATAAGCTTGTCGAATAGTCGCTATATTTAATAAAGAATCGGGTGATACAAAACTTTGGATAGTATCACTATTTTCTGTCAAATAGCACAATCCTTGTTCTGTACCAATCCATAATTTATCCGAACCTTTGGGACGAAAAGGCAGATACATAAAGTTTTTTCCATTAAAATGAAACAACCGTTCTTCTCCCGTTTTCAAATCTTTTCGCATCAAGTTGTAATAGTAATTCCCAATCCACAGTATATTTTTTTCTTTAAAAAAAACAGCAGCATGTTGAAAATTAATTGCTTTAGATATTTCCTTTGAAGTTATATCTATTTGACTAATCTCGAAACTATTAGCAAGTAATATCTTGTTCTCTATCCTAATGATACCTCGTGAATTACTACTTTCAATATACTTTTTAAAAGGAATTTCTCGACGAGTAATTTTAAACAAACCTTCGGTAGACGTTATCCAAAGGTTATTTTGTTTATCTATAAATAAATGCCTTAAATCACTTATTCGATTACTTACTTCTAAAGGTTGATTATAAATAATTTTGCCTGTTGGCGAAATACAAACAATGGTTTCTTTAGCACCTGGTTCTCCCGAAATCAACCATTTATATCCCAACTTGTCCACCACAAAATCTTCAACACCATTGAGATTCCATTCTTTTTTTGGAAACACTAACGGAACAATTTTTTCGCCTTTTACTTCAAGCCATGAATACCGAACAATGCCTTCATTTGGTTGGTAACCTACATAAATAGTGTCATTAAATATTTTAAGATGTGCTAAATATTTTGGAGCTAATTGCTTTTTTAATGTTCTATTAGGTAGCAAGGAAAAAAGCGTATCTTTATTATAAAAAACAAAGCCTTGATTTTTTCCTTGATCCGTTCCTTTAAAACTTGCAGGTTCATAATGCTTATAAATGGATTTTAATTGATGATTTTTATAAGTATAAAAATCACCATGATAACCTTGAAATTGGACAACATATTGATCTGTTGAAACAGGTAGAAAACCTTTACTGGTTATAAATTTTTTAGCTGTTGCATCAATTTTAATATCTTTTGTTCCTAAAAAATCTTCAACACTTTGTACTTTTTCTGTAAAAGGATTTAATATTTGTACAGGAACATCAATAGACCGATACCAAACGAATCCTTCATTGTCTATACCAAAGGTAGGATAGTCTTCAGCTATTATTTTTAACTCTTCCCGCCCAAAAGTTTGAAACGAATAACCATCATATTTAAATAACATTCCTGGACTATTGCCCCAAATATTTCCAAATGTATCTTGTTGTAAATTAAGCACTTGACGATTAGGTAAACCATCTTTTATTGAAATATGCTGAATATCGAATAGGTATTTTTGTCCTATACTACAATAAGAAGAGAATAGAAAAAACAATAGTACATATACATTACGGCAGTAAAAGGTTCTTTTCATGCAAAAAGGTAATTTCGATTTGGCGTATGTAAATTTATATAAATCAATTGATTTTCCTAATACTTGTTATAAATATTCAAAACTAAAAACTGCATTCACTTTAAAAATAAATACGATTTTTTAATAACCTTTCCTAAGGTGGCAAACCCGCAACTCGCAACTAACAATCTTGAACTTGCAAGTTTTGCTCCCGAGTCCTCGGGATAAGACTTGACTATTTAGAAACTAATATACATTGCCTTTGATTTCTTCATAATTAAGTCTCATTTCTTAAACTTTTTACAAAAAACTTAAGAGTAAAACTGTTATTTAAAATCATATACATTTCGGTAGGACGTGACGGAAACATTCCAATTGTCTTATTTTGGGCTTATCCCAAAAATTTGTATGGTTTTAAAAACGGTTATTTTGACTTTAATCAGAACAACTAATTTTCCAACTTATTTCTATTAATTCCCATCGTTTTATCCTAATTTCATTGTTAAAATAAAAACTAAATAATTTGTAAATGATGAAATTAAAATTACCAATTATCATAATGCTACTTTTTCTAATGGCTTGTTCGGCAAACGAAGAACCGACAGAAAACACGACTCAAGCACCAACGAAAACTGATAAATCCATCGAACTCACCTTAGACGAAGCAAACCGATTAGCCGATTTACCATTAGGATGTATTCAAAATCCGTTGCCATACAAGTCGGGAATTGTCATCGAAAAAGAGGAAGATTTGGCAATGCCAATTGTGCATCATCCTGCGTTTTATGGTTGTTTTGATTGGCATTCTGCCGTTCATGGACATTGGTCGCTGGTGTATTTATTGAAGACATTTCCAGACTTAGCGAAGCGAGATGCAGCGATGGAAATGATAGATAAGAACTTGACAAAAGCAAATATTGAACAAGAAATTGCCTATTTTTCAATGAATAGTCAAAGTGCATCTTTCGAGCGAACTTACGGCTGGGCTTGGCTTTTGAAATTGCAAGAAGAGCTTTACACTTGGGACAATCCGAAAGCGAAAGAATGGTACAAAAACCTTGAACCGTTGGCGGATTATATTGCGAAAGCGTACATCAGTTATTTACCAAAATTGGTTTATCCAATTCGTGTTGGCGAACATTCAAACACGGCTTTTGGATTGAGTTTCGCTTACGATTATGCTCAAACGGTTGGTAATACCAAATTAGAAAAACTAATTAAAGAAAGTGCGATTCGTTTTTATAATAATGACAAAAATTGTCCAATAAGTTGGGAACCGAGCGGCTATGATTTTTTGTCGCCTTGTTTGCAAGAGTTGGATATTATGCGAAAAGTATTGAATGATGAGGAATTTGCTCAATGGTCGAAGGCTTTTCTACCAGAATTGTTTGAGCAAAAAATGACGTTAGAACCTGGTAAAGTACTTGACCGTTCAGATGGAAAATTAGTACATTTAGATGGTTTGAATTTCTCACGAGCTTGGTGTTTATACAGCTTAAAAGACAATACAAATGCTTACAATATTGCAACAGAACATTTGGATTATTCCTTATCGAAAATTACAGACGGAGATTATGCTGGTCAACACTGGTTAGCGTCGTTTGCATTGTATGCGTTTAAGGCAAAGAATTGATTGTGTCGCTTCGCTGATTGTATGATTGTATCGCCTTTGGCTGATTGTTGTCGCAATTGTTTTACGAACATTCGACAACAATCAGACAAAGGCGATACAATCATACAATCAGCGAAGCGACACAATCACACAATCAATCAGATGAAAAAATATTTTGGACCAAGTACATTGATTGCAGCGGCTTTTATCGGGCCAGGAACATTGACGACTTGCACAATGGTTGGCGTTCAGACTTCGTATTTCTTGCTTTGGGCGATGCTTTTCGCAATAATTGCGACCATCGTTTTACAGGAAATGGCAGCACGTTTGGGATTCGTAACGCAAGAAGGTTTGGGCGAAGCATTCAATCGACAATTTCCGAAAGGAATTAGTAGATTGGTCGTTTTCTTTTTAGTCATTGGTGCGATTTTGATTGGCAATGCTGCGTATGAAGCTGGAAATATTTCTGGCGGCGTTTTGGGATTAGATTTGTTGTTTGGTGAAATGAAATTGATGCCGATTGTTTTGGGCGGAATTTGCTTTTTGTTGATGTATTTTGGTGGTTATAAATGGATTGAAAAAATCTTGATTTCGTTGGTGATTTTGATGAGTATTTGCTTTTTGGTCACAGCGATTATGGTTCAGCCGAACATTGGCGAAATTCTACAAGGTTTTATTCCTCAACGGATTGAAGGCGATAATTTTTTATTGATAATGGCAGTTATCGGTACAACTGTCGTTCCGTACAATCTGTTTTTACACGCTTCTACGATTTCTAAAAAATGGAAAGCAAACGATTCGCTCAAAGATTTGAGAATCGAAAATGCTGTTGCGATTATTTTAGGCGGTTTGATTTCGATATTAATCATCATCACGGCAGCGAGTTCTGACGCATTGACGGAAGTCAAATCTGCGAAAGATTTAGCGATTCAACTCGAACCGTTATTCGGACAAAGTGCGAAATGGTTTATGGGAATTGGTTTGATGGCAGCAGGTTTGAGTTCGGCGTTGACAGCACCTTTGGCGGCGGCTTTTGCTGCAAAAGGTTTGTTCGGCTGGTCAGATGATGAAACGAATATTAAGTTTCGTTCGGTTTGGATTATTATTTTAGTGATTGGCGTTTTGGTGTCGATTACGGATGTTGAGCGAGTATTGATTATTAAATTTGCACAAATTACGAATGCGATTTTATTGCCATTTATCGCTGGTTATTTGTTGTATATTTCTAATTCCAAATCAATTTTAGGCAAGTTTACCAATAGTCGATTGTCGAATGTTTTGGGTGTTATTGTCTTGATTGTTACGGTTTTATTGAGTTTGAAATCGTTATTTGCATAGGTACAACCTATGATTACTCATATTGAACTCTTTCAGAGTTCTATAAAAAAATAAAATGGATTTAAACTGCGATATGGGCGAATTATTGCCAAATCAAACGACGAATTTTGATGAAGAAATGATGCCATTTATTACGTCTTGTAATATTGCTTGTGGCTTTCATAGCGGTAATCCGTTGATTATTGAAAAGACGATAAAAGCGGCTTTGAAGCATAATGTGAAAATTGGCGTTCATCCTTCTTATAATGACCGAGCAAACTTCGGTAGAATTTCGGTTGATGTGTCGATGGAAAGGTTGTTGGCAGAATTGCGTTATCAGATTTTTGCGGTAAAAGGAATGGTTGAAAACTTAGGTGGAAAGCTGAATCACATCAAACCTCATGGTGCATTATATAATGATATGGTGAAGAATGCAACATTGGCGAAAGCCGTAATTCGGTTGATAAAATCTATTGATTCGGAGTTGAAAATATTTGCGTTGGCAAGTTCGCAAGTCGTGGATATTTGCGAAAGCGAAGGTATGAAAGTTGTCCGAGAAGGTTTTGCAGATAGACGTTATCAAGCGGTGAATCAATTGAGAAGTCGAACGCTTGAAGGTGCTGTGATTCACGATACAAAAACCGTTCTGAAACAAGTTGATGAATTTTTAAATGGAAAAGTAACACTTTGGGATTCAACGATTTGTGAGCTTGAAGTCGATACGATTTGTTTGCATAGCGATACGAAAGGAGCAGTGGAATTGAGTAGAGAGATTTTTGAGTTTGTGCAAGTACTTAATAATTAAAATTGAATCGTGCGTTTAGACGGATTAAAAATCCGCCTCTTTAGATGGTGTTTATTTGGGGAAAACCTGTAAATGTTTAAATAGTTGGTATATAAAATACAACTCTGATTTGTTTAATGTTTTTTGAACAAAGCAGTATCTAAAGAATCGGATTTTTAATCCGATTAAACGCAGAATTTAGAAAACCATCGAAAAATTATTTAAACAATTGAACATAACTAACTACAACAACGATTTCTTAATCATCAAATCTGACAATCAATTACAACAAATTGGAAAGGCAATTTTTGAACAAAAATTTAATTTTGTCACAGAAGTGATTGTCACTGAAAAGGAAATTTGCGTCAAGCTAAATCGTCATTTTGAATCTTCTAAAATTGACGTATTTCATAATCTATCATTAACACAAAAATCAGTTTCAAAAACCTACGAATTGCCAGTTTATTTTACAAATCATGAAGATTGGAAAAGGGTAGAAGTGGTAACTGGTTTTTCTAAAAATGCTGTTATTGAAAAGTTGATTTCAATGGAATTTTCGATTGCAATGTTCGGATTTTTGCCTGGTTTTTTATACTTAGATGGTTTGGACGAATCACTTCATATTCCTCGAAAAGCTGTTCCGTCAAAGTACGTGGAAGCAAATTCCATTGCGATTGGCGGAAAATATTTGGGTTTGTACTCGGTCGAAAGTCCTGGCGGTTGGAATGTGATTGGAAAGATTGATACGTCGATTTTGGATTTAGAAACGATTCCGCCAGTGAAGATGAATTTGGGAGATAAAATACGTTTGAAAGAAATAAAAAAATCTGCGAAAAATCTGCGTTAATCTGCGTGAGAAATTATGAATCAAATAGAAATTAGAAAAGCAGGATTAATGACCAGTATTCAGGATTTAGGTCGTGAAGGTTTGGCATATTATGCGATTCCAAAATCTGGTGTTATGGATGAAAATGCTGCGAAAATTGCGTTGTTATTATTTAATAAAAATGAGCAAACGCCTTTGATAGAATGTACTTGTATTGCTCCAGAAATTAAGTTTTATGAAGCGACAAAAATTGCTTTAACAGGTGCAAATTTTAACTGGAAAGTTAACGGAAATACTGTTCCTTTAAATACAATTTTGGATATTCAAAAAGGCGATATTTTAAAAGGTGCTTTCGCAAAAAACGGTTTACGAGGTTATATTAGTTTTGAAAATGATTTAAAAATTGAACCTGTTTTTGATTCTTATTCGACTTATACAAATGCTAAAATTGGTGGATTTCAAGGCCGATTATTGCAAAAAGGCGATATTATAAAATGGAAAAAATCCATTGAAAACGATAAAGAAATTACGATAATTCCAATCCGAAAAGCACCAGAATTTGATTATTTGACGGAAGTCGCTAAACAAGAACTCGTTACGAATATTTACAAAATAAAACCTGAAAGTAATCGAATGGGAGCGAGATTAGCTGGTTCAGTTTTGGAAAGTTCAAAATATCACTTGGATTATAGTTTGCCTGTGTTGCCAGGTTTTATACAATTACCGCCGAATGGTTTACCAATTGTCGTTTTACAAGATGGACAAACGACTGGCGGTTATCCTCGGATTGCGTATATTCCAGAGCAGTTTTTGAGTGTTTTTAATCAGATTATTTTGGGTGGGAAATTGCAGTTTTCCTACAGGTACAACCTGTAGTTACTCATATTGAACTCTTCCAGAGTTCTTAACCCTGAAAGGGTTGAATATGAGTAACCATAGGTTGTACCTATGGAAAAACTAACCGTTATTGCTGACCTTGACTTTTCGCAATTGCAGCATCTAACGATTCCTTAAACTCAACCGCTGGAGCATAATTATTTCCTTGCTGAATCGACTGTTGAACAAGCGTGTAAGCTTGTTGGAAATTATTCGAGAAGTAAGCCTGTTTTGCTTGGAAATACAATTGTTGATATTTTGCATTTGCCGTTAATTGTATAGCCAATTGATAGGCTTGTGGAATATTTCCGTTGTTGATAGCAAATTGTTCTAAGGCATTTATGGCTTTCAAACCTTCTTTATTTCCATTATAAGCTAATGCTAAATAATAGTAAGCTGGAGTTGATTTGAAATTCAAGTCAATGACTTCTTCAAATGTTTTTATAGCGTTTGCATTGTCGCCCGTTTGCAAATAATACAATCCTAAATTACTAACAATCGTCACATGAGAATCCGTGATTTTCAAGGCTTCATCAATTGCTTTTTTCATTTCAGGATAATTCTGCGAACGAGAATACGCATTGATTAAACCAATATGAGCTTGTTCATTTTTCGGATTCGCTTTGATTCCTTTTTTATAATTTTCTGCTGCCAAAGTATAATTTCCAGCTTTCTCAGCATCTTTTCCTGCTTTTGTAAATTTGTCGGTACGTTTAGAAACTGCACCTATCGTTACACCATCAACTTTCTCTTCGTACAACACTTCACCCAAAGGCCAAGCGCCACTTTCGATTAAACCTTCGTTTTTGAAACGGTGAAACGAAATCATATAATCCCAATCATCACGTTCTTCACGTCGACTATATTTCACCCAAGTAGCACGTAATTTTTTAGCTTCTATGTATGGTTGTAAATAATGTTTGAGTGCTTGTGTATTATCAGATAAAGCAATCAAAACATCTTCATCGGTTTGGGCTTCAGGTACATTTTCTACAACCCAATCTACCAAATTTTTACCTGAAATCATCCAGTAATCCGTTTCATATTGAGTTTCAGCATTTTTTACACCACCAAATGCTTCATTAATATATACATATTGATAAGGATGATTTTTGACCATCCACGAAACAGGTAAAGCGACCAAAATCGCTAAAGCAATCATACTTCCCATTTCAAGCATTTTATTATTAAAAACACCAGCCAAACTCGACCAACCAAATGCAGCAATGACTACAAAAATTGGATAAACAAAGATAAATTGACGCATTCCATCATAAACTGCTGAACCTTGTGACAAGGCATAAGCTACTGGAAAAACCCCAGCGAAAAGTGTCAAAAATAACAATAAACTATTTTCCTTTGTCTTTGCTTTAAAGAATAAAACAATTGCTAAAGCAAGACCAACTAAAGTCGCTAAAGGTGCAGCCATCATTTGCCATTTTGGAATGTAATACCAAGGCAAATTGTCTGACCAATAATGATTGCCTTCAAATAACATTTGAATAGCAGTGGAGAAGTTCGTCATTTCGCTTAAAGCATTCATTGGATTAGAAATAATACTGTCTAAACCGTAAGGCCAAAACATCAATCCACCTAAATATCCTAAAATAACAACAACGAAGAGTTTACCAATCAATGGTAAAACAACACCAAAGTTTAATAATTGCTTACGCAAATCGGTTTTCCACAAAAAGGCGATGATTACGAATAAACCTAACAAACCAACCAGAATCAATCCACCGATACGAATGCTTATCGCTAATGCAATACCAATTGAGGTAAATAACATTGGTTTTAAACCAGGATTTGGCAATTGTTTGACGATTCGGATAGAGTTAACCATTGCTAACATATACGCTGTTGCGAATGGAATATCTTTCGGATTCATAAACGAATGACCAAAAATCCGTGGAGAAACAGCAACTAACAAAGCCGCCAAAAATCCCATTCGCCAGCTATTTGTAATTTCTTTTGCCATCAGACCAGTCAAGAAAATCAGCATTAAACCAGTCAACGCATTCAAAAAGTGCCTAACATCATAATCGTCATAATTAGGAAACCATTTGTTCACTTTCGCTGCCATATAATCAAATCCACCACCATACAACCATAAGTTAGGTTGCATATTCATGGCATTTTGTCCAGGATAACGAGGATGATTATCAGGTAATTTGTATTCGCCATCGCTATCAAAATGTTCTACGATTAATTCACCGTAGACTTTTTGAGCGTATTCATCACCGGATATTCCGTAGTCAGAACTTAACATTGGCATCATTACCAATAAAATTACCATTAACAAACCGAATAAAAAACGATAAATTGGTGGTTCGTTATGAGTAGATTTATTTTTGAATGGTGAAATAAAAAACCAGTTGAATTTTTCTCTCCAACTTATCAAAATGGTTTGTAAAGCCATCTTCATTCCATCACTTCCGACATTGATTTTTTCACCTTCGATGTGTTGCCATTTTACAGGCATTGATTGAATGTCGATTCCGTTTAATTGTGCTTTGTATAATATTTCGACATCGTGCGACCAACCTTTGCTACTCAAATCTGCAAAAAGAGATTTTGCTATTGCCGCAGGATAAAGTTTGAAGCCACATTGTGTATCTTTAAAATTTAGAGATGTGGTCAATTGTGTTAAGATATTAAAAACTCGACCAAGCATTTTGCGGTCACTTTTGGCTTGAACTTGCGAGTCTTTATGCTCTCTTGAACCGATAAGAATTTGATTATCATCAAATTGGTGATTAGGCAATTGTTGTAACCAATTTTTTAGAATCGTTGGTTGTGCCGCCATATCAGCATCAAGTGTTAGAATAAAATCACCTGTTGCGGCTTCTATACCAGCTTGTAATGCACCACCTTTGCCAATATTTTTATCTAATTTAATAATATTGACAGACGCATTACTTAATGATTTATCACCAATAGAATTATTTATCTTTTCAGCAGTTCCATCTGTACTTCCATCATCTACAATAACTACTTCGTAAGCATTGTACCATTTGCTATCAAAGGCCTTTAATGCTTTTGTCAGATGTTGTACTCTATCCGTTTCGTTATAGCATGGAATAACTAAAGATAATTTTTTATTAAACTTTATGTTGACACTACTTGTTCTTTTCGGAGTAGATGACTTTTGTTTAGTTGATTTCGTATTACTTGGTTTTCGATTTTTTTTAGCCATGATGATTAGTCGAAATTATTAACCGAAAGAAATAGATAAAATCTTTATTTCTAACTCAATTGATTTTGTGTTATAGATAGGATTTTTTAAATAATGCTATCAAATTGTTTTATTCTTAATTTATTACTGTAAATTATTGATAATTGCAATATTAAGCATTCTTAGTTACTTTATTCAAATTGTTTTAAAAAAAATGAGTTTAACTAAATTTGAATTTTTAATTTATTGATGATTATTTTTCAACTGTATTTGAACATTTTATTGTAATAAATTACGGTAGAAAAGCATTTAAGACGACAAAATTAAGATTTGATTCGTTGATATGACGACTTTATGAATAACTTAGCGAAATACAACAAAACATTTATTAAATTTGCAGTCTCACCATACATTAAGTTTTAATGTTAATACTATTTTAACATTAAAGACTCTTACCTTAAAATCTTATTATATTAAAAATAAAATGATTTTAATAATCATATTTTTTATACTTAAACTAAATTTATTTTATGAATTTTAATCATTACACTATGAAAAAACAATTAGCTTTTTTCCTATGTTTAGGCTTTCTTATGACAGCCAACGTTATGTTTGCACAACCAGCAAACGATGATTGTGGCGGTGCTGTTCCAGTAACAATCGGTGCTGATGAAGCATCTGCAATTCCTGTAGCTGGTACAAACCTTGGTGCTACAGCCTCAGGTTCAGGAACGGGTTCACCTGGAACAGTATGTTCTGGTTCTTGGTATCAGGATGATGTGTGGTACTCATTCACAACAGGTGCAACAGTACCTGCAAATGGTGTTACTATAAAAGTAATCCCTGGTACTATGGGTTTATTAGGTATGGCAATTTATACAAGTTGTGACTCTACAGCTACATCTATTACTTGTTTTTCTGCAGATATAAATGATGGTGTTGATAGTCAAGAACTTCAATTTGTACAGGCTAATACAACTTACTTAGTTCGTATGTGGTCTGGAGGAGGTACAAATGTTAACTCTGGTACGTTTGATATCATAGTTTATGAAAACTTTGTAGATCCTAATCAACCGGTTGATATTGTTCACTGGGGTGCTACCCCTGGAGAAGGTGACTTCGGTGGCGGTTTGAATGGTTGGACATCAAATGCACTTACAACAGGTAATGATTGGATTTGGGAAGCAGATGCTACTTCAAACGGTGCTTTTGGAAATACTTTAATTACTTCTCCAACAGCTTCAAATGGTGCTGCTTTATTTGATGCTGATTTTATGTCAACTCAAGGAGATCCTGCAAATGCACCAGGTCAACCTTATCCTGTATATAATGCAGAGTTATTGTCTCCAATCATTGATTGTTCTATGTTACCTGAATTATCTGTGAAGTTTTATCAGGCTTTTAGAGGTTTAGGTACTTCAGCAGGAACATTCTCTTATTCAATAGATGGTGGTAATACATTTTCTACACCGATATCTGTTAATTCAGATGTTGCTTCTAATGACGCAAGTGCTAATCCAAGTATTAAGCGTTATGATTTACCTGGAGCAAGTGGAAGTAGTCAAGTACAATTGAAGTTTTCAGCAAATATGAGTTTTTATTACTGGCTTATTGATGATGTACAGTTAGTAGAGAAAGCAGCTAATGATATAGCATTAGCAAACGGATTTATTGCTGTTGCTCCTAAATATTCAATGCCTCAAACTTCTATTGATACTATTCGCTTTGTAGCAGATGTCGCTAACAATGGTGTGAATGATGCTACAAATGTTGTTCTTTCTGTTGATATCGTGAGAAACTCTGATAATGTAAGTGTATTTAGTAGTAATAATGTTTATGGAACTATCCCTGCAGGTGATTCAGTAGAAAACCAAATATTTACAGACTTCTTTGTACCTGATACAACTATCGAAAGTTATACAGCTACTTATACTTTATCGTCTGATTCAAGTGACTTAGTGCCAGGTGATAATTCTTATTCATTTGGGTTTGAGGTAGTAGAAGATTACTTTGATAGAGTGGAAACACCAACAAATGATGTAGCATTAGCAGGAAGTTATGGTTACGGTGTCGTTTATAGAGTAAGAGGTGGTACTATCATTGATGGTGTTAATAATTTGGATACATTATATCACGAAGTAAGCTCAGTAACAATGGGAATCGCTAATGCAGACGACTTAGGTGGTCAATCAGTTCAGATTTTTATTGAGAAAGCTAATGGAAGTAATAGATTTACACCTAATCCTACAAATGGCGAAATATTATTAGCTGAACGTAAAATCGTGGGTAGTGGTACTTATACTTTCACAGGTAATGAACCTGAAGATTTTGTATTGAATATGCCTATTGAGGATTTTGATGATCCTTCTAAGCTTGCTGTTTTACAGTCAGATGTTGATTATATTGTTATGATGCAGTATAACGCTTCTCCAGATCCAGACCTTAACTTATTTATGTTTTCGTCAGAGGCAGGAGCTTATCCTTATGCTGCTACAGAATATGCAATAGAACAAACAACAGGACAAAATGTATTTTCTCTTGTATCATCTAACAGTGGTAATCTCGCTACAGGTACATACATAGCTGGTGGATCAATTGTTGCAGATGTTAATGAAGTTCCTTCAAGACAATTTGTACCATATTTACGTATGAATTTTATGGAAAGATTTGCAACATCTACTAATAGTACATTGTTAGATGAAAATGTATTAACTGTATTTCCTAATCCTGCTGATGAGTTTATCACAGCTACTTTAGAATTAGAGAAAATGTCAGCAAGTGCAACTTTAACTATATTCAACGTTACAGGTCAAGTTATGGAAACTCGTAACATTACAAATGTTATTAACGAGCAAGTTCGTTTTAACTTATCAGACTATACAAGTGGTACTTACTATATGTCTATTGAGACTGAAGAAGGACGTTCTACTAAGCGTTTTGTAATCGCAAAATAAGATAAATAGTATTACTCGATTTGGATTAATTGTAAAAGCCGTCATTCATTAAGTTGAATGACGGCTTTTAGTATTGTTTGTCCCGTCAGAAATATTCAAAGTATTATTAAAGTTAAGGGAACGGGTAAAATGGGTAGATTATTTGTTATCTGTTTCCTAAATTGTATGAAGGACCATTATGAAAATAGATGGTTCTTTATGATTTTACGTGGTTTTGAATATTTTGATGCTAAGTAACGGTTCCGAGTCCTCGGGGCTGCCGAAAATATCACAAACTCATACGGCAGCTAAAGCAGCCGCTACTGTAAACCACATAGAATCATAAAGAGCCAAATAGATGCTCTGAAAAAGTTTGTGGTTTTCGATGAAAGTTGTAAAAAAATGAAATCTGTTACAATAATATCTGGTACTCCATTGATTTTCAATCAAATACCTAATACTATTATCGAAAAATTTTTATTATTTTGAATTTTGAGCGTTTCTACAAAAAACAAAATTAGATAGGTCATACTATAAGTGTAAAGTTTAATAAATTTTATAAACTCGACATTCTTCTTTTTTTATTGAAGCAATATTATAATGACGACCATTGAATTTTAGTATTTCATCGCTTTCGCTACAATTTTTAATTGTAGAAAATACCAATTGTAAAGTTGTATTTTCGATATTTTTTAGTTTTGGAATAGCAAAGTTAATGACAGCATTTTCTGTATCTAAATTAGCCATAAAAACGTATTTTGGATGATGAATATGTGTCCAGGCAATAACTTTTCCATAACCTGTTGGATCTGGATAAATTAGCCATTGAACTGGTTGATTTTTGATGTCATTCCAAATACTTTCTGCAAAAAATTGAATATGTAATAAACGATGATATAATACACCATTTTTTCCCCAATTGTAATAGCCTTTTGTTGCTTTTGGCCCAGTACCGATTTGAAAAACGAAGAGTTTTGTGTAATGTTCGTTTGGTGCAGGTTTATAATGCGTATCACGAGTACGAAAGCCTAAACCCATATAACTCGGCATATCCGTCAAAAATAAAGCCGCAAATAATCGAAATTCATTACTTGCAATATAGAACTTATCGAATCGAGGATCATCCTTATCTGCAGTCATTATAGTAAAATTCGGAGCAAAATTCCGAGTATGCAATATATCTATATATTGGCGAAAGCGTTGTAAAAACAAAGTTGTATTGACTGTAACCGATTGTAAATCGCCTAAAGTAGAATTGGCATCAGCAGCTTCTAAATGATCAATTTCGTCACCATAACCCATCTCATTTCGAGGTGCTAAAAAAGTCTCGGCGAAGTAGCCAAAGTAAGGCTTATCTTGTTTTTGAATATAGTTTTTGACATACGCTAAAATGTCGTAATAATCGTCAATTTGAGCTGGAACACCTTCGGGACGCATTTGTACGTGTGACATGTCTCCTCGCATAAAGTCAAATCCATAAAAGGACTGAACTTGATAATAATTCGATGCGACATAGTTCCAAACGGAATATAAAGGTGTTGAAAAATCAATTTCCCAATCTTGATTATCGTTTAATCTATCGTATAGTTTGTAACGAGTTAAAGGGCCGAAAACTCTTGAAAAAGATTCAGGTTTAGTAATATTGTATTCTCGCCAAATCTGACCTTGTGCGTCTTTTTCAAAATGTTTCTTATCGACTTCCAAGCCTCTATAAGGTGGAGCCATTGTTGCTGGAACAGGCTCGTAGCCATATTTTGTCAAAAATCGTAACAACGCATCACGACGTAATTCTCGTATTTTTACCTGATTTGGTTTACCAAATAAAATTAGATTCCGTTGGCTTTCGCCAAATTCGTCAGAAAAGAAAATCTTACTATCTTTTGGATATTTATCAAATGGATTTGATGCTCCGTATTGACGCAAAAATTTGATAATTAACTCTTGAACGGTTTCATATAAATTTGTTTCGTGGTTAACAATCTCAAACTCTTCTCGTTGTAACCATTCAAAATAATGTGGATTCGATAATACCATTTCAGAAAATCTATCAGTGTGTGGAATCACATCCATTCCGACAGATTTACCTAAAGCGTGTAAGATATTAATAACTGCTTTTAGTTGTTTTTCTACGGTATCTAAGTGTGGAATTGCACTGGCTAATTCTACTGAAAAAAAATCGGGATTAACATTCCAACTGGCCATTCCATATAGACTCGACACAACACCAGGTTCCCAAATCGGTAGAAAATGAATTGAATCTTGTGACTCCGGTAAAGTCAAGGCATACTTCACGACATTCCAAAAAGTTTGAATTGTTCGGACATTGATACCGACCATATTGGAAGTTTTTAACCAATTTCCATCTGTTTTTTCTCTAACTGGACTTTTTAAATATTCCGGTAATTCATCATAAGTGATAGTTGTATTTTGTACACTAATCGCATTAAAATAAATTGTTTCTCCTAATCGCTTTTTTAAAATTGCAATAATCTCGAATGTTGTTAGATTAACAGCATCTTCAGGTAACAGATTTGGAATAAAACTAATCTCTTTATCCGAAAACTGTCGGATAAAGTTTGCTTGTTCCCGTTTCCATGTTTCTTTGAAATCGTGATAAACCGATGGTATGATAGGATTCTGTTGATTTGACATTATTTCAATTTAATGTGACTGATTCTAACAAAAGTAATGAAATAATAATGAAATAATAATGAAATTTAGAAATCTATTTAAAATGTAATTCTAATATATAGTTGAAATTTTTTGTCTTTATTTTTCCTCAATTTCTTAAAAAACGTTAAACTCCTAATTAATTCGGATAGATACTAATTAATTAGTTGTATTACTAATTAATTAGTAGTAGGTTTGTGTTATCAATTTCAAAGTACAAGACAAACAAGTTTGATAAGCTAAGTGGATAAATTGATATTTTCGGTTCTTGTACTTTGGATTTTTTTAGAAAAACACAAAATCATGCAAAAATTAGCAAAACGAGAAGAGCAAATCATGCAAATATTGTGGCAATTGGAAAAAGCTTTTATAAAAGAAGTGATAGAAAAATTTCCAGAACCAAAGCCACATTACAATACGATTGCAACGTTGATTAAGGTCTTAAAGGATAAAGGATTTGTTGACCATAAGAAATATGGAAATACGTATCAATATTTTCCTTTGGTGACAAAAGAAGATTATCAACAACATGCTGTTGGCGATATTATCAAGAAATATTTCGATAATTCTTATCAAAAAATGGTCGCTTTTTTTGCGAAAGAGGAGAAGATTAGTGGCGATGAATTGGAGGAAATTATTAAGATGATTGATAAGAAAAATTGACGTGTGGTTCGTGATAGAAACGCTGATTACGCTGAAAACACTGAAACTCGCTGATTTTTTTATCGAATAATGAATAATTGAAAACTATTAGTATCAATTTTCTGATGCAATTCAAATTATCGCACTTTCTTTTTTCCACAGGTACAACCTGTGGTTACTCAAATTGAACTCTTCCAGAGTTTTACAAAATACTCACTTTCAACCTTGGAAAGGTTGAATTTGAATAACCATAGGTTGTACCTATGGAAAAACGACAATTTGAACTGCACTACAATTTTCCATTAAATTATGCCTTATATCATTCATGCTGCAATCTTACTTTCTGGTTGTTATTTGTTATACCAGTTTTTATTAAAAACCGAAACGTTTTATAAGTTAAATCGTTGGTTGTTAGTTGCTTGTATATTTGTAGCATTTGCCTTACCAATGTTTGAAGTACCAGCAAACTATTCATTGCGACAAGCAGAAAAAATAGAAAACAAAAAATCTGAACAACAAAAAACAATCGTTTTAGACGACAAAATACAAGCGATAGAAAAGGTTTCAACAGACGAACAATTGCAAGAAACGAATCAAGAAATTCCAATAATAGCAGCAGAATCAACTAAAAAAACGACAATTACAAATACTTTCAAACCAATCAATTGGCAACGAGGATTACGCTATATTTATATGATTGGTTTAGGGATTTTTGCGATTAATTTCTTGATACAATTATCTTCGTTATTATGGACAATTATTAAAAATCCTACGATAAAAGATGGAAAATTTAGAATTATAGAAATGAGCGAGGATAAAGCTCCGTATTCGTTTCTAAACAACATTTTTATCAATCCTACGAAGTACGATTGGGAAACTTATAATCAAATATTGGAACACGAAAAAATACACATCGAAGAGCGACATACTTTAGATATTTTGTTTGCGGAATTGATTGTGATTTTTCAATGGTTCAACCCTTTTGCATGGCGAATCCGACAAGCGATTGAGCGAAATTTGGAGTTTTTGACGGACAGCCGAATGCTACAAAAGGGAACAGATAAAGCAACTTATCAATTAAACTTGTTAAAAATATCGGCACCGGATTATCCGCTGAACATCACAACAAATTATAATCAATCTTTTTTAAAAACGAGAATTATGATGATGGAAGCAAAAAAATCGTCGATGCGTTCGGCTTGGAAGTACTTACTTTTATTGCCGCTTTTAGGATTATCTATTATTACTTTAAATGCTGTACAACCTGATTTTGAATTAGTTACAACGACAGAAGCGGAACAAACGGAAGAAGAACACGATTACGAAATTCCTACAAAAGGCGATTTTGAAGCCAAAATGAATGGGAATTTGGTTTGTGTGAAATTCAAAAGTGATGTAGGTGAAGAAGAAGAAAATATTACTTGGACACATAAAAAGTGTTTTCCGAAAACGGCTTTTTCTGATTTGACTGCACAGACATTTAGTATTACACGAGCAACAGGAGAATTAAAATTTACAGGAAAATTTGATGGAAAAAAGGGTAGTGGTTCGTTTGAATTTATTCCAAATGAAACATTTAAAAAGGAATTAAAGGATTTTGATGATAATGAAATTACGGCTTCGACCTTGTTTTTATTCTTTTTGAATAATACAGATGCAGAATATATTGCTTATGTGAAAAGTCAAAATTATGCAGATTTTGATTTAGAAAAACTGGAAGGTTTTTCGCTGTTTGGAGTGAGTTTATCGGAATTGAAAGAGATGAATTCAGCTCTGAAATCAATGGGTTATGATGATGTGAAAATGGAGGAAATCCAAGCATTAACGATTCATAATGTACAACCTGACTACATCAAAACGATTAATAAAGACATCGGTAAAACGTTGAAAATCGAAGAAGTTGTTCAAGCTCATATTCATAAAGTAAGTCCAGAATATATTAAAAAACTGGAAGCGGTTGGTTTAGAGAATATGGATTTTGAATTGATTTCACAGTTTGCAATTCACAATATTGAGGTCGATTATATTAAGATGTTACAAAATTCAGATTTGGGCGATTTGGAAGAAGATGAAATTGTTGCAGCAGCAATTCACAATGTTAATCCAGAGATGATTAAAAAGTATCAAGCCTTGAATCTTAAAGGTTTTGATTTTGATGATCTTATCGGTTTTGCGATTCATAATATTGATGTGGATTATATCAAATCGTTGCAAAATGCTGGTTTAGGTGATTTAGATATTGATGATATTATTGCGGCAGCGATTCATCAAGTTCAACCTGAAACCATCAAAAAATATCAAAATGCGGGATTGAAAGACATGAATTTTGAAGATGTTGTCGGTTTTGCGATGCACAATATTGATGTTGATTATATCAAAAGATTGAAAAATTCGGGTTTAGATTTGGATAATGATGACTTAATTGGTGCTGCGATTCACAAAGTAGAACCTGAAACGATTAAAAAATATCAGGCTTTAAATTTAGAAAACTTAGACTTTGAAGATATTCTTGGTTTTGCCATTCACAATGTTGATGTAGAATATATCAAATCGTTGCAAAATGCTGGTTTAGGTAATTTAGAAGCGGAAGAAGTTGTTGCCGCTGCGATTCATAAAGTTGATCCTGCGTTTATTAAAAAATACTTGAACTCTGGTTTAGACAATTTAGAATTTGATGATATTATCAATTATGCGATTCACAATGTAACGTTGGAATATATCGAATCTTTACGTAAAACTGGTGTTGAATTAGATACGGAAGATATTGCTAATGCTGCGATTCACAACGTTGATGCTGCGTTTATTAAAAAATATCAAGATGCGAATTTGGAAGGTATTGATTTAGAAAATATCATCAATTTTTCGATTCATAATATTGATGTGAATTATGTGAAATCATTGCAAAATTCAGGTTTAAGCCAAGTGAATAACGATGATATTGCTGGTGCAAAAATTCATGGTGTTGATGCTGCTTTTATAAAATCTATCATTGATTTAGGTTTTAATAATCCGACTTTAGACGACATCGTTCAGTTGAAAATTCATAATATTGATGCGGATTATATCGAGCAAAAACGTGCGGAAGGTTTTGATAATGAAGAACTGGAGGATTATGTGGATTTGAAAATTGGGCAGTGATTTTCTTTTAAATTCAACTTAACAAAAAACCGATAAGTTGCGGAATGTCCCCTAAAAAGTATAGATTCCGCAACTTATCGACCTTATAAACTGCGGAATCTACCTCAAAACACATAGATTCCGCAACTTATCCAAGTCAATCATTTTCATCACAATGATTTCAACTTACGGATTAGAACACAATCAACATAGTTTGGGCTTAGTTGATGTGGATTTAGAGGTCAATATGTTGTTTTGAATAACGACTCAAACCGTCATAAAACAATCAAATTCACAACTCGAAACTTCCTCAAACCTCACTCGGTTTCACGTCATATTTTTCCTTAAACTTCGTAGAGAAATAAGTCGGACTCGAAAAACCGACCATAAACGCCACTTTTGTGATGTTTCCTTTACGTTGTTCTAAGAATTGTTTAGCTGCTTTTAAGCGAATATTTCGGATAAATTCTGCGTGAGCAATTCTTGATGCGTTTGCCCTTATATAGAATAATATTTAATTAAAAAAAATCCCTCTACCTGTAACAGATAAAGGGACAATAAAAGACTATTTAAAGTTCAAATCTTCAGGTTTGTAAAGAAAATAAACCTCTAATATTTTTTAAGACACCATACGTTAGCTTAGTTTGAAATTGATATCAAAGAACTCTCAATAGCTTCAATCACTGCTGTTGTAGCATCGGGTGAATTAAGTATCCATACATTATCTGCATTCATGGTCATTGCTGATGGTATGGTTTCCTGCATAGCTTTTTTCATACAGTAATTAAACGCATCTCGTAGCGTAGTGATAGCATTACCATCATCATCTTCTTCTATAATGTTGAAAGTTGTTTGAGGTCCATCGTCTGAAGGTGTTTCAATTAATTGAGCAATTTTTCGAGTGCCATTATTTGAAGCAACAACATGACCATTATCATCGCTATAAAAAGTTGTTGGAGTAGGTTGATTATCGTCATCAACATAAATATACGTTATTGTACCTGAGTTTGGCGGTATCATATCTTCATCCGCATAAGCGTAAGAAAATGTTCCTTGAATAGCAAATATATTACGATTTTGATCAAATACAGTAGTACCGTTCATGTAACTATCTCGTTGATTGTCATCATATCCTTCTAACTTAAAGGAACAGAACATTCCCATTCCAGTGTATAATGGCGTGGTTTCCATATACCAAGTATCATATCTCAAAGGAAATCCCACATATGTTCCATCTATATCATATAAATTCTTAAAATTAAATGTATCATATGGAATATCATCATGCACTAATTGCCCACCATATTGACTATTTATCTTAGTAAATACGACTGTTCTATCCAATGAAATAATAGAATGTTGACTATTTACTTCTAAGCCTGTATCATTGCCTTTGAGTGTTACTAAACAAGCAATGACTGTACGATCTAGAATATGATGTGCAAGGTTCGTTAGATATAAAGACGCTCCATGATCTGTAATTTTTCGAAAATAATTAATTACTGTATTAAGATGATTAACACCATAAGTTAATCCTTTTGCTCCATAATTAATTGCCTCATCTTCTGTCATTAAACTTTCAGTAGCTGCACCATCAGTTGCCACTTCTTCACTTGAATCAAGTGTTGCTTTAAGTCCCTCAGACCCCACTTCAATGGTAGCATCTGCAGCCACAACAGCCCATTCAGGAATCAAATCACCTACTTTCTCATATTTTATCTGGACTTTACCGACAAATTTCCCACTCCTATCCAGTGCAAAAGTAATACGAGCATAGCGTTCTTTTGGATCTTCTACCTTAATAGATACACATATTTTGAGATCTTTATATGGATTTCTGGGATTGTCATTGTTTTTATGATCCTCAAACCATATATGTGGAAAATGTACATTATATCTACAACCTTGTGCAATTACTTCATAATAGGGATTCTCTAAAGAGTTAGTATGAAGGGTTGCCGTACCAAAAAGATTAAGTATTGCTGTTCTCCAATTATTAATAACATCTGCTGGAACTACAAGGGGACACTGAGAGGTTAAACATATACTTCTTATTTTAGCATCCCAATGTTTGGAATTATCGTTATAATTCGTTAACTCATAATCATCTAAATCCTTATAATTACCATCACTATCATTACTTCCAGTAGGCGTAAAAATTCGTGAAATTCCTCCATGGTTAAAATCGGTATATGCTGTTAAATATAAAGAGTTTCCGACTTTAAATGAGCTGATACTATTTGATTCTTTCCATCGATTTTGGTCATCTGTATATGGCCAGTAAGTATCGTCCAAATTTTCATTATTGTCCTCACTGTAAGCTTCATAATACCGAGAATCGGATACACCCTTATATTTACCCATTCTGTAAATATAAAGTCCGTATGTAGATGGGTCATCATTTTTTCCTGGAACTGACATAATTAAATAATTTGTACCAATAAAATATAAAACTTCTTTCTTCAAATATTATATTTTATCAATATTAGTTTAAAAATAAATATCATAATATTTCTTTGAATACTGATGATACAAATATGGCGAGATTGGAAATACTAAGTTTCCATTTATGTTGCAGAAACGTTCACTTATGATGTATTATCAAAAAGTGTTAACTTATGATGCAAAAAGTGTATTTATGTTGTGCTTTTTGGGTAGAAATGTTTCATACTTCACTCGGCTTCACACCATATTTCTCCTTAAACTTCGTAGAAAAATATTTTTGACTCGAAAAACCAACCATAAATGCCACTTCTGTAATGTTTCCTTTGCCTTGTTCAAGGAATTGTTTTGCCGCTTTTAAGCGAATATTTCGGATAAATTCAGATGGTGATTGATTGATTAAAGCCTTTATTTTTCGATAGAGTTGACTTCGACTCATCGTTACGGCTTTCGCCAAATCTTCAATAGTTAGGTTTTCATTATCCAAGTTTTGCTCTACAACTTTACTTAAATTAGTTAAAAAGCGTTGGTCAAAAGACGAGAGATTTGTGTCTTTAAAAGCAGCATTAATTGGTGATTTACTATCATCTGTATCTGAATTACCAAATGGAATTATCTCCAAGGTTTGTGCAAATTTTTGTTGTAACAAAACTCGAACTTCTATCAAGTTTTTCATTCGTAATAACAACTCTTCCACATTAAAAGGCTTTCTGATATAGGCATCAGCTTTATACTCTAAACCTTTCAAAACGCTTTCCATTGCGGTTTTTGCAGTTAATAAAATTACGGGAATATGTGCCGTTTTTTCGTCGGTTTTTACTCGTTTACACAATTCAAAACCATCCATAATCGGCATCATTACATCAGAAATGATAATATTTGGAAGGTGCTTTAATGCCAATTCTAAACCTTCTTGACCATTTCGGGCTTCGATGACTTGATATTGATGTTCTATGGAAGATTTGATAAATCCTCTTAATTCGTTATTGTCTTCTATGATTAAGGCAATGTTAGTTGCGTCGGGATTAAAAACGAATTGTTCCGAAGTTTCGGGAGAAACTAAGTTGCGAATTGCGGGTTTTTCGGTACGATTTATTCCAATGTTTCGAGATGGAATATGGATTTCTGTTTGTGCGTTTACTGCTGTAATTGTTGAATTTTGAACCATCGGAATTAATATCTCAAATACACTTCCTTTTCCTAATTCACTTTGGAAAGTTAGCGAACCATTCATCACTTCTGTCAATTCTTTACTCAATGCTAAGCCAATGCCTGTTCCTTCATGTTCTCTTGTATTTGAACCATCAACTTGATAAAAACGGTCAAAAATATGCGGTTGTTCTTTCTCAGAAATACCAATTCCTGTGTCAATGACTTGAATTTGTAATTGTTGATTTTGAGTATTTTCAATTACATTAACGGTTACTGTTCCATTAGCTTTTGTAAATTTTATTGCATTAGAAATCAAATTAAATAAGACTTTTTCTACCTTATTTTTATCAAAATCAAAAGCAGATAATTCATTTGGAGTATTATAAATAAATTGGATATTTTTCTGTTTTGCCAATCCATCAAATGAAGCCATAATTGGTTCTACAAACTCCAAAAAATCACCTCGTTTAAGTTCGAGTGACATTTTTTTGCTTTCCAATTTGGATAAATCTAAAAGCTGATTGACTAAGTTTAATAATCGTTCACTATTATTTTTTGCTAATTGTACTTTTGAAATCGGTTCTTTTTTAGGGTTTTTTAAATATTGACGCAACGGTTCAATAATCAACGTCAACGGTGTGCGAAATTCATGTGTAATATTAGAAAAGAAGTTCGTTTTGATTTTATCGACTTCTGCCAATCGTGCCGCTTCTTTCTGTTCAAACTCCAATTCAGTCCGCAATTTTGCTCGACGAATTTGGTTTTGATACAATTTATAAATTCCCAAAATCAACAAAATTATATAAATCAAATACGCCAAATTTGTGCGATACCACGGCGGATAAATCACAATGGTCAAAACTGTTTCTTCCTCATTCCAACGTCCATCGCTATTTGTACCTTTTAGGCGAAAAGTATAAGTTCCTGTTCCTAAATTAGAATAATTGACGCTTCGGCGAGTGCCTGCCAGTACCCAATCTTTATCAACCGAAGAGAGTTGATATTGATATAGATTTTTTTTAGGATTGTATAAATCTAACGCTGCAAAAGTCAGTGTCACTTGATTTTGATACCACGGCAATCGAATTTTTTTAGTGTATTCTATCGCTTTAGTCAATGGATTTTCGCCTTTTTGTTCAAGCGGTTGACCAACTTTGACGACTTCTCCATGTATTTTGAGTTCGCTGATAACGACCTTTGGTTTAAAAGTATTGAGTTTAATCTTTTTTGGATGAAACGCAGTGATACCATTAACTCCACCAAAGTACATAATATCTGTTTTCTCATCTTTAAAAAATCCATCGGTATTAAATTCATTATCTTGTAAACCATCAGATTTCACGAAGTTACGAAAGGTCTTTTCGGTTGGATTAAACTTAGATAAACCATTATTTGTACTCAACCAAAGATTGCCGTCATCATCTGCCAATATGCCATAAACGACATTATTCGGCAAACCATCTTCTATTGTAAAATGCGTAAATTTTCCTGTTTTTTTATCCAGTTGACTTAATCCACTGCCTTTTGTTGCCACCCAAAGATAGCGATTCGGATTTTTCGGGTCATCTAACACCATATCTATGTCATTATTACTCAAGCTATGTCTATCCGTTGGATTATGCTGATAGACTTGTTCCGTCATTTTACCCGATTTATCTATGCTTATTTTTATTAATCCGCCTCCTGTACAATTCCAAAAAACACCTGCGTTGTCTTGATACAAACTACGGCTATAATGTTTTAAAGGCGTTTTTCTTTTGATGAAAGTAGGGACTTTCTTTTTTCTATCAAATTTGATTATCCCTTCATTGTTTCCTACCCAAAGATGACCATTTTTTCCTTCCATAAGGTTAGGAAATCTCGGTCCATTTAATTTATATACCATTGAATAATGTGCTTCTTCCAATAGGTTTTTATCCATTTGAAGCAAAAAAAGTTGTCCTTTTTCACCATATAACTTCCAGTTTTTTCCATCTTTAGTCGTAAATATATTATTATATTGTGCTGCTATTTGCTTGGGATAACCTTTTTCAGAGATAGTTATAGAAAGGTTTTTTTTGTCAACAGGATAAAAAAACGGAACTGCTAATAGATTGTCATTGGCTAAGGTTATAGCACCTCGTGTACTTCCACCTACTGCCAAGTGATGAAAAGGATGTTGTTGCTGCATTATTTTTTGAATACCGTAGCCATTACTGCCCAACCATATTGTCTTTCCATCATCATAAAAACTCGAAATATTTCCTTGTAGTTCTAACCCTACTTTATCGGCTTGGTCTAAAGCATAATACTCTTTTAAAGGCAATAAATCTATTATATATATTTCATTTCCTTCCAAAAGCAGCCATATTTTATTGGAATTAGGTTTAATTGCCACATGATAGAAACTATTAAAAGGTACTTGATTTAAGGTAAATTGAATTGGTGTTATTTTTCCATTTTGAAATCGAATTAATTTATTACCATTTCCTATCCATAATGTGCCTTTAGGATATTCTGTAACATTTCCACTGTTGTTTTCTAAAAATAGTTCGAGTTGTTTTTTTTGCTTATTTACCTTAAAAAGGTCTGTTTTTGTCCTTAACAATAAAGTGCCATCTTTGAGTGCTGTTAATCCGTAAATATGACCTTTTCCTTTAATGTCTATCTTTTCTACTAACTTTAGTTGAGGTGCTGTACCGTCTTTTATTGTTGTTACTATCAATTGAAAAATAGCTGTATCGTTGTGACACCATAGATGACCTGCTTGGTCTTCAACTAATCCCGTTACGTTTTTATGGTCTTCTTTTTTTAAATTATAAAATATTTCCTTATTTCTATCATATAAAGATTTTGAATCAATCCACAACCTATTTTTGGAATCTACAAATAATTGAGGAAAGTACAAATAATTTGGAACTGAAGTCGAGTCACTGGGATTATTTTTAAATACTTTGAAATCATAACCATCATAACGGTTTAAACCATCTTTGGTGTAAAACCACATAAAACCATCATGGTCTTTAGCTATGTCGAACACAGTTCCTTGTGATAAGCCATCTTCGGTGGTTAAGAATGTTGTCTTTTGTCCTATAGAAGCGTAGGATAAAAGGCAAAAAATTAATGAAAATAAATAATTTGATAGTTGGTGACGCATTAGGTTGTTGACAATTTAGTACTTTTCGTAGATTGATGTTTTACCAATCTCTAAAGTAGCAAAAATGTCATGGAAATAAAAAAGGTGTGGTAAATTGATGCATTTTTTTAATATAAATAGCTGTAAACCAATTTTTAAAAATTTATTTTTTTTTAAAATATTTAGTTCGATTGTCTTTACTAAATTCCATTCAAAAAATGATTCAATTTACTATACACTCATTTTAACTAAACAATACATCCATTGTCAAACTATTATCAACTACAAAACTATGTTCATTTTCTATCACTCCAAAAGTAGTTATCATAGTCAAAAAGACCAACTTTTTAGTTTTGCTAACTTCTTGAAATATACCTCTTTTGTTTCGCAGTTTTTTAGCATAAGATTTTGTAATGGTAAATTCCTTATTATAAAATTTAATTTCACATAGATTGATGATTTTATCGTTTCTATCTAACAATAAATCAATCTGAATGCCATCGTAAGTGTCGTCACCTTTGAATGTAAAACTTGATGGTTCGGTATAAACGCCTGCAATTCCTAACGCTGCTTTGATTTGATTAACATGCTTCAAACAGATACTTTCAAAGGCGTAACCTGTCCAACTTTTGAATTGTTGTGTTTGACTTAACGCTTGCCAAAGTCCTGCAATATTGAGTTTTTGTTTTTCTATAAAATTGATGTAAAACAGAGAATACTCGTCTGTCAAGCGATAAAGCATATCTTTTTTACGCTTTCCAAAGGGATAATAAGCAGCAATAAAACCCGAATAATCAAGGTCGTTAAGTACTTTGGTCAAGCCTCCACCATTTGATAATTTGGTTGCTTTAATGATTTCAGACCTTGTGAGACCTTTCCATTTCGTGGCTAATGCTCGAATGATTTTGATATGATTTTCCGATTTTTCAAACAAGGCAGGATACAGATTGATAAATTCATCGGTCAATAATCCATCATTTGTAAAACAAATTTCTTCAATGTTTTGTATTGCTCCTTTTCCTTTTTTAATCTCTTTCAAATAATGGGGAATTCCACCCATTGCCATATAAATCAAAATGGTTTCATAACGATTTAGGCGTATATTTTTACTTTTAAAATAAGTTTCTGTTTCGGCGAGATTAAATGGTTGCAACGTGATGCGACGAGTTATTCGATTATGCAAACCACCTTTATCTCTGATAACTTTTTCGATTATCCACGAAGCCGCAGAACCAGATATAACGATTAAAATATTATTTTTAGAAGCCCAATTATTCCAAAAAAAACCAAATGCTCTAAGAAAACCTGAACGCCGTGTAGCTAACCACGGCAATTCGTCAAAGAAGATAATTCGTTTTTTAGATGTTTTTTCCTTATCCAAAACGGTAATAAGTTGTAGAAAAGCATCTAACCACTTCTCAGGTTGTTTAAGTTGGATTGTATTATCAGCATATTGTTGAACGTAATAAAAAAATGCGGTTAATTGCTCTTCAAACGCTGCATTCTGCACACCTGTAAATTCCAAATCAATTTGTCCCTTGTAAACAGAGCGAATTAAGAAAGTTTTTCCAACTCTTCGCCTTCCTATAATTGCCACCATTTCCGAACTATCAGAAGTCAAGGCTTCTTTTAAAATAGCCTGTTCTTTTACTCTACCAATAAGTTGCTCCATCATTCTTTATTTATAAGTCGCTTAATCTCTCAAAAATATAACGATTAAGCGATTTATAAAAATATTTTTCAATTTTATCTCGCTTAAAGTGCTAAAAAAACAGAGATTAAGCGACTTATAGATCTAATTTAACGACACAAAAGTTCGATATCTATCAAAAAAATCTCCCTGTTTTTAAAAAACAGAGAGATACATCTACTTAGTACATAGTCAAATCGTTTTTGGGGTTATGGTTCACTACTCAATAATTAGCTTTCGCATAATTGTATTATTTTCATTACCAATTTTGATAAAATAAATACCTTTATTCAAGGTAGAAAAATCAAAATTCAACAGATTACTGCCTTCTGTCACTTGTCGAACTTGATTAATCATCAGTTTTCCTGTCATATCAAAAACTGATATAGTTACATCATCATCATTAGAAGCGGTAAAATCTAAATTCACAAGACCTGAAGAACTTGGATTCGGATAAAAATCGCTAACTTCTACTTTTGCTGTATTATTTTCAATACTAACAATTTTGCTATATTCAAATTGTCCATCAAAATCTATTTGTTTTAGGCGGTAGAGACGTTTTACTAAAACGTCTCTACCTAAAACGTTCATATCTATATATTCATAATTTTGTACGTCTAATGTTGTACCATTACCTATTACAAAGTCAATCGTTTCCCACTCATTTCCATCAGCACTACGTTGTACTTCAAAACCGTCATTATTTTCTTCGGAAGCGGTTTGCCAAGTCAATAGATTGCCTTCCGCTATTACTTGACCTTTGAAATAAGTTAATTCTACAGGAAGTCCTGTTGTATTTAGATAGTATTGGATGGTACCATTCTCTTCTCCACTAAAAAGATCAATATGACCATCATTATTAATATCAACAAACGCTGGCGTGGAGCGAAAACCTACATCTATACCGTCAAGAGGATTGTCACTACCTGTTTTTACTACGAAATTCGGATTAGTATTTGTTCCAGTGTTTTTGTAATAATTCATGTTACCCAAAAACTCACCAACAAAGACATCAAAATCACCGTCTTGATCAATATCAATAATCGTTGGTGCTGATTGATCCCCTATATCTATACCATCAAGAGGATTGTCACTACCTGTTTGTTCCGTCAAAATTGCATTAGTATTTGTTCCAGTGTTTTTATAATAGTTAATCTTACCATTATTTCTACCAAGAAAAGCATCGAAGTCTCCATCATTATCAAGATCTACAAAGACTGGACTTGCATTAAGACCGACATCTACACCATTGAAAGGATTATTACTACCTGTTCTTAATCCGAAATTCGGATTAGTATTGGATCCTGTGTTTTTATAATAGTTGACAGTACCATCACTTTCACCAATAAAAGCATCGAAGTCGCCATCATTATCAATATCTACAAAGGTTGGAGCGGATAAAGCAAGTAAATTTACATTATCTAAAGGATTATCACTACCTGTTTTTTTTGTAAAAATAGGTGCTACATTTGTTCCTGTGTTTTTATAATAGTTAATCTTACCATTATTTTTACCGATAAAAGCATCAAAATCACCATCATTATCAATATCTACAAACGCTATAGATGAGAGAAACCCTACATTAACACCTTGGAAAAGATTGTCAGATCCTGTTTGTTGAACAAAAGTTTGAGCAAATGTTGGTGTTACAAATGCTATTCCTAATAATAGAATACCTATTTGTTGTAGTTTTTGATAGTAAGATTTAAAGTTGTTTAAAGAATGTAAAGTAATTGTTGTCATGATACATTTTAGTTTTCAAATTGCCTTCAAATATTGTAGGCAGCAGTTAATGATTTTGTTATCACGACAAAGATGGATTAAAATAAAATCATATATGTTTACTTATGTTGCTAAGAGGTTCACTTATGTTGTAGGATTAAAAAGGGTTCACTTATGATGTGAAAAGTTTATTTATGATGCATTTTTTTAAGTAATAAGTATGAGGTATGAAGTCAAATCCAATATTTTATTTATTACCTCATACTTTTTTAAACTTCACTCGGCTTCACGCCATATTTTTCTTTAAACTTCGTAGAAAAATATTTTTGACTCGAAAAACCAACCATAAAAGCAACTTCCGTAATATTACCTTTGCGTTGTTCTAAAAATTGTTTAGCCGCTTTTAAGCGAATATTGCGGATAAATTCTGAGGGAGATTGATTAACCATCGCCTTGATTTTTCGATAGAGTTGACTTCTACTCATCGTTACAGCTTTCGCTAAATCTTCGATGGTTAAGTCTTCGTTGTCCAGATTTTGCTCTACGACTTTGCTTAAATCGGTTAAAAAGCGTTGGTCAAAAGTGGAAATATTGGTGTCTTGAAAAGCAGTATTGATGGGTTGTTTATTATCGTCTGTGTCCGAATTTCCGAATGGAAGAATTTCTAAAGTTTGTGCAAATTTTTGTTGTAATAAAACCCGAACATCTATCAGGTTTTTCATTCTCAATAATAATTCTTCTACATTAAAAGGTTTTCTAATATACGCATCCGCTTTATATTGCAAACCTTTCAAAACGTTATCCATTGCCGTTTTTGCTGTTAATAAAATCACAGGAATATGTGCCGTTTTTTCGTCGGTTTTCACTCGTTTACACAATTCAAAACCATCCATAATTGGCATCATTACATCAGAAATAATGATATTTGGAACATACTTCAACGCTAATTCTAAGCCTTGTTGACCATTTGCCGCTTCGATGATTTGATATTGATGTTCAATGGAGGATTTTATAAAATCTCGTAGTTCGTCATTGTCTTCTATAATTAGAGCAACATTTGTTGCGTCGGGATTGAAAACGGGTTGTGAGTTACGAGTTGCGGGTTGTTCAGTGCGATTTATAAGTTGTGGAATATATGCTTTAGTTTCGGTTACTATTTCAACATTATTTGAAATTTGAACCATTGGAAGAACAATCTCAAAGGTGCTGCCTTTGCCAAATTCACTTTGGAAAGTCAACAAACCGTTCATTACTTCGGTCAATTCTTTGCTCAATGCCAAGCCAATTCCTGTTCCTTCGTGTGCTCTTGTATTTGAACCATCGACTTGATAAAAACGGTCAAAAATATGCAGCTGCTCCTTTTCAGGAATACCAATTCCTGTATCAATAACTTGAATTTGTAATTGTTCGGTTTGTGTATTTTTAGTAATATCGACCGTTACAATTCCATTCGCTTTGGTAAATTTTATGGCATTTGAAATCAAATTAAACAAAACCTTTTCCACTTTATTTTTATCAAAATCAAAAGACGGCAATTCGTTTGGCGTATTGTAAATGAATTGAATATTTTTCTGTTCTGCCAATGCTTTGAAAGAATCCATAATCGGAGCGACAAACGCTAAAAAATCACCTCGTTTGAGTTCGAGCACCATTTTTTTACTTTCCAATTTGGATAAATCCAACAATTGATTGACCAAACCCAATAATTTTTGACTATTTCGTTCTGCTAATTGTGCTTTACTTTTAGTCGATGTCGATAACTTTTTATCTTTCAATATTTGCCGCAACGGCTCAATAATCAACGTCAACGGTGTGCGAAATTCATGTGTAATATTAGAAAAGAAGTTCGTTTTGATTTTATCAACTTCTGCCAATCGTGCTGCTTCTTTTTGCTCAAACTCCAATTCATTCCGCAATTTTGCACGGCGAATTTGATTTTGATACAATTTATAAATACCTAAAATCAACAGAATTGCGTAAAGCAAGTACGCTAAATTTGTCCGATACCAAGGCGGATAAATCACAATCGTCAAAACCGTTGCTTCCTCATTCCAACGTCCATCACTATTTGTGCCTTTTAAGCGGAAAGTATAAGTTCCTGTTCCTAAATTGGAATAATTCACACTTCGGCGAGTGCCTGCTTGTACCCAATTTTTATCCACCGAAGAGAGCTGATATTGATATTGATTTTTGTTTGGATTATACAAATCCAATGATGCAAACGTCAAAGTCACTTGATTTTGATACCACGGCAAACGAATTTTTTCGGTGTATTCTATTGCTTTTGTCAATGGATTTTTGCCACGCTGTTCGAGCGGTTGACCCACTTTGACGACTTCGCCATGTATTTTTAGTTGGCTAATCACCACCTTTGGTTTAAAAGTATCGAGTTTAATCTCTTTTGGGTGAAATGCTGTGATGCCATTGATGCCACCAAAATACATAATTCCTGTTTTTTCATCTTTAAAAAAACTATTGGCATTAAACTCATTATCCTGTAAACCATCAGATTGTACGAAGTTGCGAAAAGTTTTTTCGGTAGGATTAAACTTAGACAAACCACCATTTGTACTCAACCAAAGATTACCGTCATCGTCTGCTAAAATGCCATAAACCACATCGTTTGGTAAGCCATCTTTGGTCGTAAAATGCGTGAATTTTCCTGTCTTTTTATCCAATTGATTTAATCCACCGCCTTTTGTCGCTACCCAAAGATAACGATTAGGATTTTTCGGGTCATCTATGACTGCTGTCACCTTATTATTACTCAAACTATGAATATCCGTAGGATTTGACTGATAGATTTTTTCGGTCATTTTATCCGATTTATCTATACTTATTTTTATTAAACCTTGTCCTGTATTATTCCAAAAAATACCTGCCTTGTCCTGATACAAATTGCTATTATATTCTAAAGGTGTTTTCCGTTTGATGAACGTAAAAACTTTCTTTTTTCTATCAAATTTGACTAAAGCTGTTTGTGTAGCGAACCAAATATGATTGTTTTGCCCTTCAATACAAATAATGGATAGTAAACCTCCCCTTTTTTTATTATCGTTTATCAAATAACGACCTTCTTCCAATAGATTTTTATTCATTTGAAGTAAAAATGATTCTCCATCATTTGCTTTCAACCCCCAGTTTTTTCCATCTTTAGTTGTCAAAACATTACCAAAAAGCGATACAATTTGCCTTGGATAACCCTTTGTAGGAATATTGACCTCGAAGTCATTCTTAGTCCGTTTAGCATCTCCGTAAAAAGGAGCAACTAACAGATTTTCGTTAGCTAAGGCTATTTTTCCTCGTGTACTTGCACCTACTGCCAAGTGATGAAAAGGATGTTCTTGTAAGGTTATTTTTTGGATACCGTAACCATTGTTACCCAACCATATTGTCTTCCCCTCATCATACAAATCCAAAATACCTCCTCTGTTACCAACAATTTTTTGGACATTTTCCAAAGCATATTCCTCTTTGAAGTCTGATATATCTAAGCCATATATATTTGGGTTATATGATGAAGAGAGCCATATTCTGTTAGTAGTAGGATTCAACTGTACTCGATTGAAGCCCATTGTAAACGGTTCTTGATTTAAGGTCAATTTAATAGGTGTTGCTTTTCCATCTTGAAGCCGTATTATTTCTTTTACTTTTTTGTAGTTTCCTTTAAATATCCATATTGTTCCTTTAGGATATTCACCAACAACATTACCAATAATAGTTGAAAATTGTTTGATTTGGTTGTTTTTAGGATTGAATTGAAAGATACCTTCATTAGTTTTAAATAATAAAGTGCCATCACTTAAAACCTTTACTTTGCTCTTAATCCGATTTTTACCTTTAAGTATTGCCTTTTCTATTAATTTTAATTGAGGAGTACCATCTTTTGCTTTTGTTACCAACAGTTGAAAGATATTTTTATTATTATGACACCATAGATTGCCTGCTTTATCTTCGATTAAGCCTTTTATATCTTTATCATTAGTTTTTAAATGATAAAATATTTCCTTGTCTCTATCATATAAAGATTTTGAGTCAACCCACAACCTATTTTTAGAATCTACCAATAAGTGAGGGTAATTACCACTCAAAGGCGGCAACGAAGTCGAGTCATACGGATTATGTTTAAAAACTTTAAACTCATAACCATCATAACGATTCAATCCATCTTTGGTATAAAACCACATAAAACCATCTTGGTCTTTCGCAATATAAAATACAGTTCCTTGCGATAAGCCATCTTCAGCAGTTAGAAAGGTTGTCTTTTGTCCTGTGGCAATGTAGGACAATAAGCAACAGAAAAAAATTAGTAAATAATTTGATGGTTGATGATGCATTTGGTTGTTGACAGTTTTATACTTTTCGTAGATTGAGGTTTAATAAATCTCTAAAGTAATGAAAATGTCATAGAAATAAAAAATTGATAAGGTTAGTTGATTGGAAGGGCAAACATATCAAAAATTACTCACGCAGATTTTCACAGATTCCAACGCAGATTTTATATAATTTACTTTCTAAATTGTAGTCTTATTGATAAGTCAATAAAACTATCTGCAAAAATCTGTGATAATCTGCGTGAGTATAATATTTCAACTTGTTGAAATGCTTTAATAATAATTAGAATCATTCTGATTCGTTTGCCCTTGTTGATTGGGGTTTTACTCGTAATTTACTGTAAAATATTTATTTAAATTATTAACTATTTTTCATCTGTTCCAAAACCTCAATCGCTCGTAATCCATCATTTACATCAACAAAAATATGGTCGTGATAAAATCCTGCGACCACATTACAGCTAATATTTTCTGCACCTAAAGCCGTTGCAAATGCAGCTGTCAAACCAACAGCTTCCAAAGACGAATGCACATTCAAGGTTATCCAAGCCATGACAAAATCGTAGGAAATCGCATATTTATCAGCAATATGTTGAGGCAAAAAAAGTGTCATACCTTCTTGCTCTCGAAACATTCCTACGACTTCCGTCAATGGAATATTTCCTAATTCAGTAACGGTACAAAACACATATTTTCCATCATTCAAAACAGGATTCATCGTTTGAATAAGTTTTTGTAAATTCGTTTCTCCAATCATTGATTATTTCTTTTGGTCACAGCTAAATCTTATAACTTCATCAATTCTTTCGCATTGCTCAAAGCCGATTTAGAAGGCGGATTTCCACTCAACATCACGGCTAATTCGTTGATACGTTCCTTTTTGTTTAATAACTTGACGGTGGAAATCGTTGTATCATTTTCAACGTATTTATATACTAAATAATGATGATTGGCACGAGCAGCGATTTGAGGTGTATGTGTAATCGAAATAACTTGATGACGATTGGCTAAATCTCTTAGAATATATCCCATTTTCAGTGCAACATCACCAGAAACACCTGTATCAATTTCGTCAAAAATTAAAGTTGGTAATGTGATTGCATCAGCGACTAAAGACTTGGTACAAAGTGCCAAACGAGACATTTCACCACCGGAAGCAACATTGCGAATGTAGTCCAAACGAGAACCTTTATTTGCTGCAAAAAGGAAAGCAATCACGTCATTTCCTGTCGGAGTCAATTCTTTTGCAGGAGATAATTCAATTTTGAGTTGAGCATGTTTCATATTGAGTTGTGCCAACATCTTGTGTATTTCCTCTTCAAAAAACGGAATCACTTTTCGACGACTTTTCGACAAGCCTTTGGCTTGTTCTTGCAGCTCTTTTTCTTGTTTATTAATGATTATTTCTAACGCTTCCATTGTTTCTGTGGAGTTAGAATAATTATCTACCTTTACTTGTAGGTCAGCTTGAATTTGCAGCAATTCTTCAATTGAATTAACAAAGTGTTTTTTCTGCAAACGGTACAATAAATCTAAACGTTCATTTACTTCTTGTATGCGTTCTTCATCATATTCAGTATCTTCTGCAATACTTTCAAACTCTTCTGCAACATCTTGTAATTCAATGATTAAGCCATCATATCGTTCTAATGTTTTTTGTAACTTTGGATGGAATTTTGCAACATTAGAAACTTCATTTGATAACTCCTGTAATTGTCCAATGATTGCTAATTCATCTTCACTAATGATTTGAAAAGATTTGCTTAACGCAACTTTGATTCCTTCTGCATTTGTTAGAATATTCAATTCTTGCTCTAACGATTCTTGTTCCTTTTCTTGAAAATCAGCAGTTGTTAACTCATCTAACTGAAACTCAATAAAGTCCATTTCTTGTGTATTTTTTTGATGCTGTTTAAGAAGTTGATTGAGTTCTTTTTTGTTTTTTTGATAAGCCTTAAATAAGCCTTGATAAGTATCTAAACTTTTTTTGTTTTGTGCAATTGCATCAATCATTTCTAACTGAAACTCTTCGGAGTGAATGTCCAAGGTATCAAATTGTTGATGTAAGTCAAATAGGCGAGAAGCCAAACGACGTAAAATGTTCAATCGAGTAGGTGAGTCGTTGACAAAAGCACGAGACTTGCCCGAAGGTGTAATCTCTCTACGAATAACTAACTCCGTATCATAATCCAAATCTTCTTCTTCAAAAAAATCTCTTAAGTTATAATGTAAAATATCAAAGTGTGCTTCGATGATACATTTTTTACTTTGATTTTTTAAAACTCGTGTTTCCGAACGGTTGCCCATAATCAAACCCAAAGCACCCAAAATAATAGATTTACCAGCACCAGTTTCACCAGTGATGATATTCAATTGTTTTGAAAAATTAATATCAACCTCATCAATAATCGCATAGTTGCGAATGTACAATCGCTGAATCATATTAGAAAAGTTAAAACAGATTGTTTTAAAAAATTAGAACAAATTTAAGATTTAAAATGGAATTTTGTTTGAAATTGTGTTGGATTGTAAAGAAATGACATCTAATCAATTATTATTAAAATCATAACCTCATTCTGAAATGAGGTTATGATTCATAAATTCAGCTAATTATTTTTGAATAACTAATTTCTTAGTCGTTCTATATCCATTATTTTGAATCGAAATAATGTAAATTCCTTCTATCCATTGTGAAGTGTTTAATTGAACTAAATTCTCACCAAGACCAGCTTTAAAATATTGTTGTTCCACAATTTGTCCCAATTGATTGTAAATCAGAATATCAAAATCAAGACTTTTATTTGTCGAAATACGAATATTTGCGGACTGATTTGTTGGATTTGGAAACGGTTCGCTAATTGCAAATGTTGCTTCTGCTTCCAAACTCGCTGAAACGATACTTGTCATTTCAAATTGTCCATCAAAGTCAACTTGTTTCAATTGGTAATAATACCAAATTCCCTTTTCCACGTTTTTATCATCAAAAGTATAATTGACAGCTTCTATAGAATTGCCTTTTCCTGTTTGATAACCAATTTGTTCAAATTCAACACCATCTGTACTTCTTAGTATTTCAAAACCTTTGTTATTGATTTCAGTTGCTGTTTGCCAATTTAATTGAATGAAATTATTATCCACCGCTTTTGCTGCAAACGCTGTTAATTCAACAGGTAAAGCAGCATTTTCTTTGATTTCAATATCATCAATTGCCATATCGCTTGACCAACTATTACCTGTTAACCCTCTAAATCTAAGTACAACAGATTGACCAGCATAAGAAAATAAATTTACTGTTCCTTCTATCCAGTTGTCGCCTTGATTTCCCGAAATTGTAAAGATTTCTGTCCAAATATTATTCGTAAGAATATCAACCGAAATACTACCAGAAGCCGAACCATATAGATGATACCAGAATGATAATTCAGGTTTTGTCGCAGTTGATAAATCAATACAAGGTGTCAAAAGATATAATGTTCCATTTTGGCAACCTGTTCCATTAGAACTTTCGGTATATAAATAATTTCCATTACCAGAAGTATGATCGCCAGCTGGACCAGTTGCGTTTCCGCCATTTCTTGTTGGCGTTCCTCCAGTACGTGTTCTCCAGTCTGAATCATCGCCTTTTTCAGTATCATAAGGTACATTGTACCAATTATTAGAAACATTACAAACGGTTGAATTACAACTTGATGAAGTCGAACAACCTGTCCAACTGTCAAAATTCTCTGCAAAAGGATATGTTGCCGTTCCACTACTATAGGTTTCAAATGTTATTACGGCATCATTATTAGTTAAGTCAACATCAGAAGCTGCTTCAATCCAAGCGGTTAAAGTATGTGTTCCTGTGGATAAATTACTTAAATCAATTGCGGTTGTAAAATCATAAGTATGCGTTGTTCCTGCTGCAATATTTCCATTAAAAGTTTCAGAGATGATTGTTTCAGCATCTAATTGATACTTCATAGTTGCGGTTGTTAAAGCTGATGTTCCAAAATTCTCAAATTCAAAACTTACCGTTGTTTCATAATCATTATAACAATCAGGAAAATAACCTTTTAATTCAGAATGTGACGTAATCTCTATACCTTCAACTTCGACAGGCGGACGTTCTTTGATTTCAATATCGTCAATAGCGATTTGTCCTTTAAAACTACTACCATTTATATATCTAAATCGTAAAATAATTTTTTTACCAATGTAAGCGGTCAAAAATCCTGAATGCTGATACCAAGCATCGCCTTTTTCACCAATAATAGGCGTGAGAACATCTTCAATCCATTCACCATCAACAAGTACATCAACGTGTAATTCGCCAATAGCTGAACCATAAGCATGATACCAAAACGATAGATTTGGATAAGTTGTAGAAGTTAAATCAATACAAGGCGATAAGGCTTCTGATTGACTATAAGAACAGGACGAACCGCCTGTTGTAACTGCTTGTATAAATAAGTACTTTCCTGAACCAGTATGATCACTTGAAGGTCCAGTATTATACGAACGTAAAGGCGTTGAACCAGAATACGTTCTCCAGTCAGATGTATCGCCACGTTCTACATCATAAGGAATATTATACCAATTTTCTTCTAATGTACAAGCCACATCACAACCCCAACCTGTCGAACAATTTGACCAACTATCAAAAGTTTGCGTATAAGGATAAGCCGCTGTTCCTCCACTATAAATTGTAATTTCACTCGTTGCTGTATCGTTTGTTACATCAGCATCAGATGGACTTACCCAAGCTTTTAATGTATAAGTTCCTGGTGTTAATATTGAAATGGAACTTCCAAAAGTATGTTCTCCATAATCTCCTGATGCGACCGTTCCATTAAAAATTTCTGTTTGAATACTTCCATTATCTAATTGATAACTGACCGAAACTGAACTGATTGCATTAACACCAGTATTTAAAAATTCAAATTTTATATTATTATCAAAAGGAGAATAACAATCAGAAAAATACCCAGAAGGATGTGAAGTAATAGCATTTCCTACTAATTCTAAAGGAATACAATTAACATCACCAGGCGTTTTTTCTAATGAATTTGTTCTGCGACCTTTTGCATTATTTGCACCTAAAGCACGAACAGCAAAGTATTCATTATCTGTTGTACTTACACCATTTATGGTATAATGTGTATTTGTAGTTGTCCCAACCGAAGTCATGTATTTTGTTCCTAATTGATAAACTTCATAACCTGTTGCATTGACAACAGCGTCCCAACCTAATTTTACATCGCTTCCACAAGACCAAACAACAAGAAGATTATTCGGAATATCAATAATGGAAAAACCTTCTGCACTTTCGTCTGAAATAGCACCTCTTGTTACTTTCACCTTAGCTTCACCAGTAATTACACTTGGAACTGTCCAATCATAAAAACGAGTAGCATTCGATAAACCAGTTACAATTGATGTCCAAGTCAAACCATTGTCAGTAGAGTAGGAAAGGTCAAATGTTCCAGACGTATTTCCATAAGAATCCCAGTAAATTCGTTGAGTTTCTCCTGCTTCCATTGACTCGCCACCAATCGGATAAGTTACCGTGACCTCATCTTCCAAAAACTCATAAATGATATAATAAGATTGTGGTCCTTGAGGAACGGAATTTCCATTTATAGTAATTGTGTGATTTCCTGCTGTAGGATTATCAATAGTAATCTGTTCCATATTGTTCAACGCATCAACGGCACGAACAGCATCCATATCCAAATTCACAGCATTGATTGTGTGATCTAAAACCCAAGGATTGTAAACCGTTGTATTCGGATCGGTTACGGTTAGATTTAAATCATTGACCAAAGCAACCGAAGAACCTGATGTACCTTCATAATCCATCCAGTACAACATAATTCGAACTTGCTTTGTACCTGCAGGAATATTCAAGATATGATTATCCGTTGCACCATTTGCTACATCATCAGTAATAATTGTATTATTTGCAATAACTTCATACGCACGACGCATATTGATACGACCATAACCATATTTGAAATCAGGACCAGGATTTCCCAAATCATCCGCTGTATTTTGTAAAATACCTTTTATTAAACCAGAATTTGGTAATGAACCATTGATTGAATTATAAGCATGATACAATTGACCAAAACCACCAACAACATTTGGACAAGCATAAGATGTTCCTCCAGGTCCAACTGCACACATATCAGGTTTGATTCGACCATCAGGTGCTGGTCCTCGACTACTGAAATTCATTAGTTGATCGCTTGTGTTTAATGCTCCGACAGCGATTACGTTTTTTGCTTGTTTCACATCACCAGTTGTTGTTCCCCAACCAACTCCTGCACCATAACTACAATCAGTATCACCGATGTTTCCTGCAGAATAGGCAATCATAAAAGTTGGATTGGTGCGAATCAGATTATCATTAGAGCGACCGCTTGAACCATAATTTCCGACATAACAACCGTAACCATAAGAATTATTGACAGCAATAGAGGAAGTTGTATTGATTAAATTCGTAAAGTTACCAACGGTTGAAACAATATCTGAACCAAACGCCATTCCTTGATAAAGTGGATTGTCGTTACCATAAGCTCCCATTCTTCTTGCAACACCAGTTTTGTGATTTCCTGTTGCTGCTCCATTATCTAAAGTATTGTCATAACGACCTTTGAAGTCATTGGCGTAAGTTGGATCAACTGTTCCGCTTTCTTTTACGGCTATCGTAATACCTGTTCCGTCATAATGTAAACCGCCAATTTGTTCAGAAGCTAAATAGTTGCCTCTTTCGTTGTTTCTATCTTCTACAAATCCACCATCAAATGTTGGTTCGGGCAAAATCGGTTCAATATATTGAACATACGGCAAGGCTGCAAAATCATTGATTTTAGAAATTGGTACAACGACTTCTTTTATAAATATAAAATCTTCAATCGTTGTATTTTGAAAATCTTTACTTGTTAAATCTGCTGTTATTTTTTCAATATCAACCGTATTGAAAAAGGTAACGGATAATTTTACATTATCACCATCTAAAATATGATTTGGATAATCTTCAAGTTGTAAGGCTGTTGATAATTTATATTCTTTAGGAACATCAATGATTGCTCGAACATAATAAGTATTCAAATCAGTAAAATCATAATTTTCATTAAAACTTGCTAACCAAGCATAATTTGGTAAGTATGCAATTAATTCTACACCAGAATTGAAAAGCGTTGCTTTTTGTTCGTTTGTTGGATGTTCATAAAATTGTATGATTTTAAAAAATTGATTGTCAAAAACATTGGACATATATTCCATATTGTCAGAATAATTCTCACTAACTTCATAAGAAGAAAGCCCAATTTTTAAGTCATAATTTTTAGGAATTGGTTGTTGTGCATAAATTGTAGTAACACAAAGTAGCATCGCAGCTATCGTCAGGCGAAAGTTCATAATTGGTAATATTTGATTATTAAATTAATATTTAATGTAGGAGAATGGAAGTAGTTATTATTACTAATAATAGTGATAGCAAATATATGAGAAGTGATGATGATTATCAAATGGTTAGAGTTATTTAAAATGCTCCTATTTTATTACTACAATTTATAATCAAAAATATTTTTTTTAGAAATTAGGTATATTCTATTAAATGCTTAACTTTGCGTTAAATAATTAACATTTTGTGTAAAAAACAAAGCCAAAGTAGAACATGATTACAGTAGCAGAAGTAGTTCAACAATTAATTAGACAATCTCCGTTTGTATCGGAAGCATTATCAGAAGGCTTAGTCAATGTTTCGGCTTTGGCTCGAAAGCTACAACCTGATGTACAAGAATTATTAGGAAAGCAAGTAAAAGTCGGTGCAATTGTTATGGCAATTAATCGCCAACATTTTGGAGATGTTGCTTTTGTGGAGAAGAATATTCGCCGCTTTTTCAAGCGACTAAGCAATTATAGTGTTCGGTCAAATTTAGTTAGTTTTACATTTGAAAATTCTGATTCTTTGACGACTCGAAAGTTAGAATTATTAAAAGTCATTAGTTTAAATCCGAAGATTTTTTATACTTTTTCGCAAGGTATTTCTGAAACCACAATTATCATTGCTAAAGAAGTCGAAAGAGATGTTGAACGAATTTTTCAGGGAGAAAGATTGATGATGAAAGAAGAAAAGTTGTCTTCGATTACATTAATGCTTCCTGATGAGAATCGAGTGATTTATGGTATTTATTATTATATTTTAAAAGATTTGGCTTGGTACGGAATCAATCTATCTGAAGTGATTTCTACTACAAATGAGTTTACATTAATCATAAAAGATGAGGACTTAGATCAAACATTCTCGATTTTGATGAAGTTGAAAGGAACGTAAGTTTTAGGTATAAGTTATAAAGTACGAGGTATAAACTAAAAAGAGCATTCACTTGTGAATGCTCTTTTTTTATGGCTTTAGATAATTAAACCATTATAGGTTCTTTGCCATAAACTTCTTGAATTTCGTCTAAGACACTAAAAATATAATTAATATCCATACTTGTTACTAACTTACTACGATAGTGTTTGATGCCTCGAAGTCCACGAAAATAATTTGTATAATGACGACGCATTTCTACGATTCCTAAACGTTCACCTTTCCATTTTAATGAGTGATTGATATGTTGTTTTGTGGCTTCGACTCTTTCTGCAACTGTTGGTAACGGAAGAATTTCACCAGTTTTGACATAATGTTTGATTTCTCTAAAAATCCAAGGATTTCCGATACTTGCACGACCAATCATTATACCATCAACACCATAACGGTTTTTGTATTCGACTGCTTTTTGTGGCGAATCAATATCGCCATTTCCGAAAATCGGAATATGAATACGAGGATTTTCCTTGATTTTTCCAATCTTTGTCCAATCTGCTTCACCTTTATACATTTGCTTACGAGTTCGACCATGAATTGACAAGGCTTTGATGCCAACATCTTGCAAACGTTCGGCAACTTCTTCAATGAAAATTGTTTTATCGTCCCAACCTAAACGAGTTTTTACAGTTACTGGCAAGTTCGTTGATTTGACAATCGCTTCGGTCAATTTTACCATTCGAGGAATATCTTGCAAAATTCCTGCTCCAGCCATTTTGCAAACAACTTTCTTTACAGGACAACCAAAATTAATATCTAAAACTTCGGGTTGTGCTTCTTCTACAATCGCAGCAGCACGTTGCATTGAATCTAAATTTGCACCAAAAATCTGAATACCAATCGGGCGTTCATAATCATAAATATCCAACTTCTGAACACTTTTAGAAGCATCACGAATCAATCCTTCGACTGAAATAAATTCTGTATACAACATATCAGCACCATGTTGTTTACATAACGCACGAAACGGCGGATCACTCACATCTTCCATCGGTGCTAACAACAACGGAAATTCTCCCAATTCTATATCTGCAATTTTGACCATGATTTTTTAAACCTTGCTTTTTCTAAAAAAGTTTTGCAAAAATACAGTTTTTGTATGAAAACTCGCAATCTATAAATTTACTTGCAAACCAAGATTAAAACTAATATTACTCATCGGAAGACTAATCGGCAGCATTTTCTTAGCTTCATTAAAGTTAATAGGAATTTGCTCATTTTCTATTTTGCCAGTATAATTAATTTCTCGTTCCCATAAATTCACGTTTCGCTGAAACGTAAAATAGAAATCACAATTGCTAAATTTTGCTTCGCAAAATGCTTTTTTCACGCAGATTCACGCAGATTCACGCAGATTCACGCAGATTCACGCAGATTCACGCAGATTCACGCAGATTCA
>JBGCFH010000231.1:0-24536 GCA_045106825.1 Saprospiraceae bacterium
TTTAATGGCGCCTTTGCATCATCATTATCAGAAAAAAGGTATTCCAGAAGCCCGCTTAGTAGTTCGTTTTTGGATTGTCGGAATCATCTTGGCGGTGATTACGATTATTACACTTAAAGTACGATAAGTTATTAATTGTTAATGGTTAATTGTTAATTGTTAATTTCAAGAAAGTTTTTCATAAAAAATGGTTGCAAGTTTAGACTTGCAACCATTTTTATTTAATGCTCAACATTAATCATTATTATTAATTAAAAAGCGTATCCAACAGAAAGACTTACACGAGCAGCAGGAAATAAAAATGAATCTGATGCTTTGATAGTTTGTTCTGCATTACTTGATTCTATCGCAATATTTGGTAAAATTGGAATAGCATCTAAGAACTCGGTAACATCCTGAGCGAAATCATCAAAAACACCATTATCTGCAGCCGTAAACTCGCCACTAACTCTGTTAATCCCTAATCCAAGTCCAAGGATATTCCAGTTGATAGATACTTTATCTGCAATCAACCATTGATAACCAATATTTCCTCCTATGCTTGCACTGAATAATCCTAATGATGCTTCCGAAGCGATATTTGTAGCACCAGTAGTGTTGTTATTATAGCTACCAGTTAAATCGAACTTGTTATTATTCAATTTCAAATAAGGTGAGATGTAAAATCCTTTCGGTGCATTACCTTTCGTATAAAAACGATATTCGGCTGCGAATAAAAATCCACCTAATTTTCCTTCATCAAATTGAATATTATTTACTGTTCCGTCACCTTCAAGTTGTGAAAAGAAATTGTCTGGTAATTTATTAGGAATTTTAAATGAAACTTCCGCTAAAACAGAAGTTTTCTCTGTTAAGGCACGTTCATATTCTAAGTTAATTTGACCATTAAGTGCACTTCCTAAGCCTAACTTGACAATATTTTCTTGTGCATGTACTGTTACTGTAATACAAAATAATACAACTAATAAAGCTAATTTTCTCATACTAAAATTAAGGTTTAATAAAAAAGTTAATAATTAATTAAATTGTCATACGAATGTATGACAATTTAAAATGCTGTTATGTTAAATTGTAAGATTTAAGAAATAATTAATATTAGTGATTTGGGCTTACTAATGCCAAATAGTACAATTTAAAATTTTATGGTTTTCGATGGAATTTTAAAAAAAATAAAATCTGTTACGATGGTGTTTGGTATTCGGTATTTGGTACACCATTGATTCTCAATCAAATACCTGATACCAAATACTTAATATCGTCGTTGAAAAGTTTTTATTATTTTGAATTTTGAGTGTTTCCACAAAAAATTCAAAGAACCAATTTTATCTTTGCCTTCATGATAAAAGACGAATACCAAACAATTACATCAGTATCGACATCCAATTTTACGGATAAAGCAAGTAAGTTTTTGACTTTTGCCTTTCCGATTTCTAATGATGATGATATTAAAGAACATCTCGAAATTTTGAAAAAAGAACATTGGAAAGCAAATCATCATTGCTATGCTTGGCGTTTGGGAACTGATGGTAATCAATATCGAGCAAATGATGACGGTGAACCTTCTGGTTCGGCAGGAAAACCAATTTTAGGGCAAATAGACAGTTTTGGTGTAACGGATGTTTTGGTGGTCGTTGTACGTTATTTTGGTGGAACAAAGTTGGGTGTCAGTGGTTTAATCAATGCATATAAAACAGGAACTGCATTAGCTTTAGAAAATGCTGAAATTGTTAAGAAAACAATTGACAATGAATATAAAATCATCTACGATTACGCCATCACAAGTCAGATTATGAGTTTTGTAAATCAATATCAGCTCAAAATCATTAGTCAAGGATTTGATGCTAAAGCGATGTTAATTTTTAGTATAAAAGTATCTAAAGCTGATAAAATATTAGCATTATTAAAAGAAAAATCATTGAATGAAGGATTTGTTAACGAATTTATAATCAAGGAAATGGTCATCAATTCTTAAAAAAATATAGGTAATTTTACTTGATAATTATTTAAACACCACATTAAGCCTAATTTTTGTGTAACATTTTGTTAAGATTGTCGTCTTTATAAGATAATTGGAACACCAAATCCTACCTTGAAAACAACAACATTTTATTTTCAAACAAACTTTAGTTATCACTCCCGAGATTTCGGGATACGTAATTGCCAATTTTTAATAATTTATGAGAAAGTATTATTTATTCACCGTAGCATTGTTATTAACAGTGCTAAATACACAAGCACGTGAGGTTGAATTGGTTAACACCAATAATTATAAATATCAAGTAGCAAAACAAGTTTTTGATAAACTTATTGAGGCGAAAGGTGATAAAAGAATGCAAACACCAGAATTTGTTATGTCTAAAAGAAAGCGATACGTTGCTTGGATGGATAACAAAAAGACTCAACTTGGTTTGGAAGAAGCAGCTTATGATGTGTGTGTGACGTATGGAGCAGACTCTTTAAATGCAATGGCTGCGTTGATTGCACATGAGGTAACACATTATTATGAGAAGCATTCGTGGGGAAATGATTTTGCGACCGCTTTCACAGATTTAGATGTTGCAGGAACGGTAAAATCAACCTCTAAATCAGGTAATATGAAAACTACTCATGAAACAGAAGCAGATTATTTAGGTGGTTTTTTAGCATATTCTGCTGGTTATCAAACTTTTGGTGTGATGCCAAAATTTTTGGTAGATGTTTATTCTGAATATGGTTTGCCTAATGAGATTCCTGGCTATCCGAGTTTGGATGATAGAGCCAAATTAGCGGTAGAATCGGAATTAAAATTAGAGGAATTAATCCACATTTTTGATGCAGCAAATTATATGATTGTATTGCAACAACATGATGTTGTGAACGATTATTATAGTTATATTTTAAAAGAATTTCAAAGCCGTGAAATCTATAATAATGCAGGTGTAAATGCTGTTATGGCAGCGTTACAATTGTTTAATGAAGGTGATGAACAACTAAAATATGCTTATCCAATTCAGTTAGATGGTGAAACGAGAATGAGTAAACCGAAAGCAAGAGGCGAAGCCTTAGCATTTGCAGAAAGAGCTGAAAAACGAAAGCAATTATTGACTCAAGCCAAATTTTACTTTGAACAAGCTCGTTCGTTAGATGCAGAATATGCAACGGGTTTTGTCAATTTAGCTTGTGTTCATGATTTGATGGAAAACTATGAAGATGCTGCATTTTTAGCTAAAAAAGCTGTCAAAATCGCAAAGAAAAACGGAAATTCAAAAGTAGAAGGTGATGCTTATATCATTAGAGGAATCGCCAGTATTCATGAAGGTGAAACGGAAGATGGTATTGATTATTTGATTCGTGCTTCTTCAAAGAACAAAAATTGTGAGGAATTAGCAAAGTTGAATATGGCTATTTATAACGGAAATCCTCCAATTCCTTCAACGACAAAACCAAAACTTTCGTTATCAAAAGAGAAAATCGAATCTACAAATTTAGATGCTTTTATGGAATCTATTGATGTTGACATATTATTAGAATTGAATAATTCAGTATCGTGTGGTATCAAATTAATGGACGAATCTAAGATTTTATTAAACTTAATTGATGGTGGACAAACTGGTTATACTTTACTTCAATTAACTAATGGAAATTACTCGGGAGAAACTGGTGAAGGTATAAAAATTGGTTCTTTCAAAGAGGATGTTATTATTAAATATGGTAAACCAACCTATATTCAAGAAGCTCGTCAAGGACAATATTATGTTTATGACTTCAAAAATATCGCTTTCTATATTGATGGTAACAAAGTCGAAAGTTGGGCAATTTATAGAGTTCAAGAAGAGGAATAATGACCGTCAATAGTTGATGGTTAACAACTGCTTCACTAATATAAAAAGAAAACGGTAAAATTCGATGAATCGAATTTTACCGTTTCTTTTTATACCAATTGCTTACAAATCTGTTATTTTAAAATCTGGAGGAAGTAAGTTTTTGAAATGTCCATTTAGTTTTGCTTTGCGTTGTAAATGCTGCATTTTTTGGACAGTTGGAATAAAATTTTCCAAATGGTTTAATACAAATTCTTGTCGTGCGTTTTCGGATGTAATCGTTAATAACTGGAATTCTTGCATTTGCGACAACCCTAAATAGTGTCCAACATCGAATATCATCAAGTCCTTGATAGAAGGAATTTCCTTATCAATACTTAATAATTCATACAATAGCGTCATTTTTTCTTGGATTTGTAATGCTAAATATGAGTCACTATCGTGATAATCGTATTGTAAAGGTTCTACAACGGCTACTGAATATAACTTATCAGATAAATCCTTACGAACTTTCTTTATACGATAAATTTTTTCTGTTGCTTGTGTTTTTACATCCATTTTTCCATCGTCATGTATTTTTGTAATTTCTGTTAGACGAACTTCTGCAACCGTTGGCATCAACCGATTTTTATTATAAAATGGAATACAAAAAGAAATATCTTCTGAGTTACCGCCAAGATTTCGGGGCAAACAATCATTAATCAACTGTTTATATCTTGGTTCAAATACATGAAGATTGACTTTTTCGTTCGGAAAGACAATCATACGCAGTGGAAATAATGGTATTAGTTGCATTGTACTTTTTGATTTTATTAATAGACTAATCCGCAGTATTGTTTACGTTTGTTCGAATATCTTTTTGGTTTGTTAAAATAATAATCAATGTCGCTGTAAAAATCCCTAAATAGTTGGCGGACAAATCTAATAAATCAAAACTTCGAGTGGAAATAAACATTTGAGAAAACTCTTCGATAGTCATAATAATAAAAATAAGTGTTGTACCGCTTAACCATTTTCGATTCCAAAGTGTGAATCTTCGAAATCCCATCAAAAAATTCACAACATAAGCTAATGTTCCTATCAGTATAAAATGAATATATTTGTCACCATAAGGAATAGATTGAACAAATTGACCTATAAAACCTAAAGATTTTGTCGTAGCTCCAGTAAATATTAATAAAATCATTCCTATGAATAGATATGCAATAATCTTCTTCATTCGTTTTTGTTAAGTAAATTTTTATTTAGTTTTCTGAAAAATTTTGTGGTTTTCGATGAAAATCGTAAAAAATGAAATCTGTTACAATCGTATTTGGTACTCTATTGATTTTTAATCAAATACCTGATATCAAATACCATCATCGAAAAGTTTTTATCATTTTGAATTTTGAACGTTTCCACAAAACAATTCAAAGCACCATTTATTTTTAAGTTACTTGAAATATTCACCTTACAATAATACGATTATTTTTAAGGTTAAATAATTGAAAAACAAACTATTCGTAAATAGCGTATAAGATTCTGAAAACGCTGTTTATCAAACAAAACACACCAACTATGTTTATCAAACAAACTTTCATCATGCTGTTAGGAATTTTCAGTTTGATGCCTTCTAATGAAACGATTGTTAAAAATACTACAACGGGTTCTGACTACTCACAAGCAGAAGCTGCCGAAATGGTTAAACGCCATAATTATCATCGCTCAGAAGCTGGTGTTTCGAATATCAAATGGTCAAACAAAGTCGCTCAATATGCTCAAAAATGGGCAAATCATCTGGCTGCAACAAGTTGTGATTTGGAACATAGCACTTCGGGCGAATATGGTGAAAATCTATTTTGGGGTTATGGCGGAAACTATACACCGACCCGTATTTCCGATGCTTGGGCAAGTGAAAAAGCAGATTGGAAAGGCGGAAAAGTAACTTTACGAAATTATTCTAAAGTCGGTCATTACACACAAATGATTTGGTACAACACAACCGAAATAGGTTGTGGCAAAGCGATTTGTTCTGATGGAAGTGAAATTGTCGTTTGTAGTTATAATCCTCCTGGCAATGTAATTGGGCAAAACCCGACTGGGAAGTAATTATTTTAAATTCATGTTTCGCTGATATTAAATTTAAAAATGAAAATATTACGTTTTGCCTTGCAAAACAATCATTTCACGCAGATTCCGCAGATTCACGCAGATTTTTCATTAACAAAATTATTTTTTTGGTTGTTTGACAATTTTTGCAAGTAGCGGCTGTCTTTAGCTGCCGTCTTTGTTTGAAATTGTTTACGGCAGCTAAAGACAGCCGCTACGTAAAACAATAATTTTTGCTTTTGGCAAAAATTGTCAATGAACCAAATAAATTACCAACCATGAAATTCAAATGTTCCGTAGAAATCAATAAATCAAGGGAAGAAGTTGTCAAATACTTTATAAATCCACAATATTTAGGAGAATATCAGGACGGATTTATTCGGAAAGAGTTAGTTAGAGGCGAAAGCTGTCAAAAAGATGCTGTTTCTAAGATGTATTACAAACAAAGCAAACTTGATATGGAAATAACGGAAACAATTATTGAAAATAATTTACCAGAATCTCTTATTGGTTTTTATCATCATGAACATATGGATAATTATATGCAATACAAATTTACTTGGTTAGGGAATAACAAAACACTTTACGAATCTGAGATTGACTACATTCGAATAAATTGGATTATGCCGAGATTGATGGCGATTTTGTTTCCGAGTATGTACCGCAAACAAGTCGAAAAATGGATGCGACAGTTTAAGGAATTCGTGGAAAAACAGTAGTTTTAGTTATCGCTTGTAATCAAAAGCTTTGTAGTATAAATTTTGCTGTTTTCAACATCAAATAAAATTGAACCAAATAAATAAACAATATTGTTGCAAATCACTTTTTAATGAGAAATACTTTTGATAGATTTGTTCGATTCAACAAAATATAAATTATGAAAGTAGTTTCATTTTTTGCAGGTGCAGGAGGATTAGATCTTGGTTTTGAAAAAGCAGGATTCGATGTAATTTGGGCAAATGAATATGATAAAGAAATCTGGGAAACTTATGAGAAAAATCATCTGTATACGACACTTGATAAACGTAGTATCACAAAGGTAGAAGCTCATGAAGTACCTGATTGTGATGGAATTATCGGAGGTCCACCTTGTCAAAGTTGGAGCGAAGCAGGAATGTTGAGAGGACTTGAGGATAAACGTGGACAATTATTTTTTGATTTTATTAGAATATTAGAAGCCAAAAAACCAAAGTTTTTTTTGGCTGAAAATGTAAGTGGAATGCTTTCCGCAAGACATGAAGATGCATTAAAAAATATCAAAGAGTTATTCAAAAATGCAGGAATCGGTTATGAGCTTTCGTTCAAACTCTTAAATGCGTCTGATTATAATGTGCCTCAAGATAGGAAAAGAGTTTTTTTTATTGGTATTCGTAAAGATTTAGGCTTTCAGTTTAAATTTCCTGAAATAACATATCCAAAAATTTCGCTAAAAGAAGCAATTGGCGATTTGCAAAATAATGTTCTTCCTGCAAAAGAAAAAAATCATTCTAATGAAAATGAATGTATTATTCCGAATCATGAATATATGATTGGTGGATTTTCTACGATGTTTATGTCTCGAAATAGAGTAAGAAGTTGGGACGAACAATCGTTCACAATACAAGCTGGTGGAAGACACGCACCGATTCATCCTCAAGCTCCAAAAATGGAACTCGTTGAGCGAAATAAACGAATTTTTGTTTCAGGAAAAGAGCATTTATATAGAAGGTTGAGCGTGAGAGAATGTGCAAGAATTCAGACTTTTCCGAATAATTTTATTTTTCATTATAAAAAAATCGCAGCTGGTTATAAAATGATTGGTAATGCTGTTCCTGTGAATTTGGCTAAATTTTTAGCAGAAAATATCAAAATTCAGATTGAAAATGCTGAAACTGTAGAAAAAAAACAATTAAAAATAAAAGAACCAATTCACGCTATATGACCAATATTTTAGAAGCGATTTATAATATTTCAAAATTAGATAATCTTGAAGTTGAAGAAATCACAGGAGGAAATAATAGAATGCTAAATGTTGGTGAAGGATTAGAGATTTTTGTTAAAAATGCTTTCGCTAATACATTTGAGGAAACCGATAAAAAGAATAGAATCACGAAGTTTAGTGATGTGTTTTCGTACGAAGGTAGCAAACGAACGCCACCTGATTTAATGATAAGAAATGGTGATGCTATTGAAGTGAAAAAAGTAGAAGCAATTCATTCTGAATTACAATTGAATAGTTCTTTTCCGAAAGCAAAATTATTTTCAGATAGCAAATTAATCAATAAACACTGTAGAAATTGTGAAGATTGGACAAAAAAAGACATTATCTACACAATTGGTCATGTTCCAAAAAGAACAAAAAAACTCTCTTCGATTTGGTTTATTTATGGTTCTATTTATGCTGCTGATGCTGCTGTTTATACATCATTAAAAAATACTTTGACAGAAAGACTTGAAAATACGGAAAGCATTAATTTTTCTCCTACCAACGAAATAGGACGAGTAAATTATGTTGACCCATTGAAAGTAACGAACCTAAGAATTAGAGGAATGTGGTTATTAAAACCACCTTTCAAAGTTTTTGATTACGTGCATAGATATTCAAAAGATAATGATTTTCAATGCATTGCGATTATTCCTAAAGTAAAATATGACAATTTTAATAAGTCAAGTAGAGATAAATTGGAAGCAGTGAAAACAATAAAAATCTATGATGATAAAGTTCAAAATCCGAATAATCCAGCTCATTTGATAGATTGTAAAATCATTCGTTACGAACGATAAGTAATAAATCATTACAACACCAAAGACTAACTAAAAAATTTAATATGAGTGCATTCCATTTTGCTTTTAAAGTAAAAGACATTGAGTCTACCCGTAAATTTTATATTGAAATATTAGGATGTAAAGAAGGTCGTTCGACAAATAGTTGGATAGATTTCAACTTTTTTGATAATCAACTTTCGGCTCATATCAGTGACGATATTCCAGTGCTTGATTATTGTGGAAATGTTGATGGAATTAAAGTGCCAATACCACATTTTGGTTGTTTATTATCAATTGAAGCATTTAAAACGATTCAAAAAAAACTTGAAAATGCAAATATTGATTTTGTTATCAAACCCCAAAAAAGGTATGAAGGTAAAGTTGGTGAACAATATACAATGTTCGTATTTGACCTAAGTGGTAATCCAATTGAGTTTAAAGCATTTGTAAATAATGAAGAAATATTTTTAGTGTAAAAGTATTTCTTCATTAGACTTTATCTGAATGATTCAATCAATCATTCAACTTTTTCTCCATTTGCAAACTTTCCTTCTCGTTTGATGCTGCCGTCAGTATTATAGAATTTTATAGAACCATGATATAAACCATCTTTCATTTCTCCAGTCATGTAAAGTGTACCATCAGTTTGAAAATATTTCCAAAGTCCATTCTCTTTATCGTTGATATAATTGCCTTTTTTGGCAACAATTCCATTTGGATAATAAAACATAAATTCACCTTGCGCTTGACCTTTTTTATAATTTCCAACTTGTTTTTTTTGATTATTGTTATAGTAAATTGTCCATTCACCATCAAACACATCATCAATATATTCACCTTTAGATTTTAAAAATTCGTTTTCATAATATGCTTTCCAAAGACCAGTTCGTTTACCATTTTCATCATACTGACCATCGACTTCAATGACCTTATTAGGATGAAATTTTTGCCATTTTCCGACAGGATTGTTAGCATTATAAGTTGCAACTATTTCAGGATTTCCATTTTCATGAAAAGTTAGATAATCACCTTCGATTTCATTATTTTTATTATATAAATAATGTTGAGCTATTTTTTCATTCTTATGATAACGTTTATAAAAATCGACATTTTTAGTTCCATGACGAATTGTTTCTTCTTTTAACGTTCCATTTTCATGATAAAACTGATATGTTCCAAAAATAGAATCCCCTTGCATTTGCACCAACATCTGTATTTTCCCATTCGGATAGTATAATTTCGCTGTTCCGTTTTGTTGACCATTTTTATATGGAATCCGTTCTTTTAATTCGCCATTATTGTAATAAATTTCATAAAAACCATCCAACAAATCATCTTTATAATTTCCTTTTTCCTTCGCTTTATTATTATTAAATATGGTATAATTTCCATTCAAAACATCATTTGAATAATTATACCTTGTTAATAATTTACCTGTGGGCGAAAAAGTAGTCCAAGTGCCTTCTTTTTTACCATTAACATATTTTCCAGTTTGTTTTTCTTTTCCATTGAAATGATATTTGAAATATTCTCCATCTTTGACCTTTTTTCCATTAACCATTTTATAAGAAAAAACAGATTTTAGAGTCGTATTATCATCTCCATAAATTGAATCTACTTGCCCAAAAAGATTAGTAACGAATAAGCTAAATAATAAAATAGTTATCGTTTCTTTCATTTTTAAATTGTTATTTTTAATAATATATAATTCGTTTGCAATTTGCAGATTAATAACGATAATTACAAAAAAACGAGTTGCGAGTTGCGAGTTTGACAGACTAACGACAGGCTTTAACAATGTAAAATAATCAAACTTATAATTCATGTTTCAAGAAATTTACAATCTGTCGCAAAATTCGTCAAACTCGCAACCCGAAACCCAAATCACCTCAAAAACGATTTTTTAATAATCAATTTATCTCGATGCGTTTCAAACTTTCCAGTTCGTCGACTTTCAAAATACAATTTCAATGTTTGTTTCGATGACGAAAAGGCGATTTCCTTCCAAGGAATTTCGTCCTCACTAAACAATTTCACTTCCGAACTTTCTTCACCGATTCCAAATTTTCCATCAATCAAATTGCCTAAAAAGTGCATATAAACTTGATTGATTTGCGGAATATCATACACCAAATGCAACGAAGTTATTTCAACTTTTGCCAATGCTTCTTCCCAAACTTCACGTATTGCACCATCTTCTACCGTTTCTCCATTTTCCAAATATCCACCGGGAACATTCCAAAATCCCTTTCGAGGTTCAATCGCACGACGACACAATAAGACTTTATCTCCAAATATAGGTAAACAACCAGTAACGATTTTCGGATTTTGGTAATGAATCATTTTACAATTTTCACAATAAAAACGAGGAATCGTATCATTCGGAATATTACCAAACGAGATTTTATGACCACAATTGCTACAAAAGTTCATTTTTTTGAGTATTCGGTGTGAAGGATAAAGTATAAAGTTAGAAAAAAATACTTTATACTTTATACCGCTCACTTAATACTTAAAAAACGGTCGTTCATTATTAAAAATATTTGCTTTGTCGGAAAAAACATTTTTTCCCAAACTTTGTGCTTATCATTGCATTTAATAAAAGCGGAAAACCGTCTGTCGTTCATCGTCTGTCGTCAACCGTTTTTTCAAGGACATTAATAGCTGTAAATATTGTTCACAAAAAATTTACAGTTATGTATTCAAATAAACCTTTCGTTGTAACACAAGATAGTATGCCGATGAATTTTCGTCGTCAAGATGCTAATTATATTGTCTATTCTCAACTCAAAACCCTACACGCTCAACCCAAACCAAACTACGGAATCGGTATCAAATATGTACTTAGTGGCAAAGAACAACACATTGTAAATGGCAAAACGATGAATGTATTGCCACATCAATTCCTGCTGGTCAATCATCAAAGTGAAATTAGCTCTAAGATTCAATCACAAGAGATTGTGAAAAGTGTTTATTTACAACTCAATACACAGATGGTCAATGATGTTCATCGTACATTGACAACTTCTACAGAGCAACTCTTAGATACGCCTTTCGGCGAAAATAGTTATTCGCCTTTCCAATGTTTTGAACGGATATATAATGCTCATCAAAGCAATTTGGGTTTATATGTATTGCAAGTTAGTAGTTTGGTTGATAAACATCCAGAACATAATTTTTCTGAAAATTTATACTATCAATTAGCGGAAAATATGGTGATAAACCAAAATGAAGAGTTTAAAAGAGTGAACGCTATCAAAGCGAAAAAAGCAGCTACACGGGAAGAATTATATCGTCGGTTGTTAGTTGCTAAAGATTATATTGAAGCTAATTTTGATAAAAAAACAGAAATCGAAGCGATTGCTCGAATAGCGAATATTTCGACTTTTCATTTTTTCCGAACTTTCAAGCAGGTTTTTAATATTTCACCACACCAATATATTTTGACTTTACGTTTAAAAAAAGCAGCTCAACTCTTAAAAAAACGTCAAAATTCCATTACGGATATTGCGTATCAAGTTGGTTTTGCAGACATTCACGCTTTTAGTAAAGCGTTCAAAAAAAATTATCATGTTGCACCATCGCATTTTCGATAATACTTTGGTTGGTTAGTTAAAACATTAAAAATTTGTGTGGACAAATATTTAAGTTTATAGACATCTTCATTATAAAAATGTGAAATCAAAAATCTTGATTTCACATTTTTTTTGGCTCTTTATAATTCTATGTGGTTTACAGTAGCGGCTGCTTTAGCTGCCGTATGAGTTTGTGATATTTTCGGCAGCCCCGAGTCCTCGGGGCCGTTACTTAGCATCAAAATATTCAAAACCACGTAAAATCATAAAGAACCATTTTTTTTTGATTAAAATCAAACTACGTAAAATAATTGCGTAGTATAAAACGAGATTTGTGTTATAATTAATTAGAAAGGAATTAAAAAGTTTATTTCTAAAAAATGGAACTAAAAAGTTGATTATATAATTACTTAAACGAATATTGCAAAAGATGTTCCTCACTCTTAGTTTCAAATACTATTTACATCTCGCATATTTTTTAATTATAGCATTCAACAATTTCAAGATAAGAATGAAAAAGTAGCTAAATAAATATTGCATAGAACGTTCCTATTTTATGGATCCTTGTAGATAATACGTTCCGCATATTAATAGTTATTTGAATAAATATTGCAAAGGCTGTTCCTATAACTTCCCTACTTACAGCCCGCATATTTTTTAATTTTAAAAATAATAAGACAATGAATCGACAAGTTATTGAATTGAGTTTGAAACTTTTTGGAGTTGTACCAAATGATACATCTTCAAAGTCGAAATGGAAAGAATCGGTTAGTTACTTTTTAGGAAGTACGCCAGAGGTTAGGTTCAAAAAGTCTTTAAAATATGGTGTTTTTGTAACAGATTCTGCCGCTTATGCTTTTGATGCAATTCTACAATATTTTGATAAAAATACATTAAGTGCAGAACAACTTAATGCGACTTTTCATAAGTCATGGAAAGTGATTCAAGAAAGCAGTCGTGAAGCATTGTTTGTTCATCAAATCTTGCATTATATGACGACTTATGGGACAAATTTCACCTCGGAGTTTGTATATTTTCCTGCCGAAAAGTTGGAATTACCAAAGTTGACAAAGTTGCCAATTCGTGTGATTCGTAGTATTGAAGTCGCCGAAATCATTGAGAAATGTTTGCAGATGTTGACCAGCGGAATCGCTTTGGACGAATCGACAATTGATGATATTTTAGCCTTGTTATATGCTTTAGATTATAAATTTACAACCGTTGAAAACATCAAAAACAAAGAAGCATTAGTTAGAATCATTGCAAAAAATGGTGTTTTGCCTAAAAGTCCTGTAGAGTTTTTGCGATACTTGATTTTTAAAGCAACTGGTTCGACTTTGTTAATTAAAAATCAAGAAGTTATTGATGCCATTAAAATGGCACAAATGAGTAGTGTCAATGATTTGAATAAATTTGGTTTAAAAAATTGTGCACCGATTTTTAATCGTTTTAAGCCGATTTGGTTAGCGTTCAAAACCAACAAATTCAATCGACCATTGATAAATGAAATCAACCGTTTGGCAAAACGCTATCATCAACCGATGCCTGTTGATGTGTTGAATACGGTGACTTCTGTGGTTTATAGTGAGCAACAAATTGTTGAAGCATTGGCGAAAGCTAATAACTTTAGAAAAATTCGTTTACTAAATGCATTGAATACTCGGTTAAATGCTGCAGATACGTTTTTGTATCGTATTAGAAATGGTAAATCGTTTGCTCGTCAAAAGGATATTACTGGTATGAAGAAGTATTACAAACGAGCATTCAAAATCGTATACTGGGATTTAGTAACATCATTATCACTTCACGGATTGAAAGTAAAATATCCTGATAATATTGATTATGCGTTACCATCGACTGAAAAAACGTTTGTGGGTAATTTTCCAGCAGGAACAAAAATCACGTCTAAAAACTTAGTTTCAGGTGTCTATTGGGAAAACGATTGGGGAGCAAATGATTTGGATTTGTCGGCATTGAGTTTGGAAGGAAAAGTCGGTTGGAATAGTGCGTACAAATCTGAAGGTTTATTGTATTCAGGTGATATTACGGATGCTCCAAAAGGTGCAACAGAATTACTTTATACGAATGGTAATTTATCAAGTCCAGCTTTGTCGATTTTGAATATTTACAGTGGCATTGTCGGTTGTCAATTCAAAATCATCGTTGGTGATGCTCCGAAAGTTTCTGAAAATTATATGTTTAATCCAAATGAATTAATCATTGAAGCAGCAACAAATATGATTGGTCATCAACAAATTTTGGGTATTTTCTTACCGGAATCTGATGATAAATTAAGTTTTGTTTTGGTAAACGCTGGTTTTGGAAGTATGGGCGTAAGTTCGGAATCTACACAATCAGATAATGCAAGACGTGCGTTGTTTTATCAATATAGTTCACCAGTTTCATTCAGACAATTATTAATAGATGCAGGTGTGACTTTTGTTGATGATGAGAATATAGCAGATATTAATTTGATGCCTCAAGCATTAGAAAAAAGTACATTTATCAATTTGTTGAATGGCAAAGTTTTAGTGAGTTGAGTTTCAATGTAATCCGTTGAATAACTAATTAAAGTTGCGGATTAAATAGACTTTATTCTAAAATAGTTTAGTAATGAATGGAAATTAAGATTTTATTGCTAATCGAGGCGACAAAAACGGAGTGTAGCCTTAGCTACATGAGTATTTTTGTTAACGAAAGAGTAGCGATAAAAGATAATTTAGCTTCATACGAAATTATTTAGAATAAAGTCTAATATTAAAATGTGGAATTATCTTTGGATGATTTCACATTTTTTATTTCTTAATCTTAACTTTATAAAATCGGAAAACTCCGAAATCAAGAAATTTAAAAACATAAAAAATGGGTGGCGATTGGAAAGAATTACTAACAGCAGCAGAAAAAGGCGATGTCGATTTAGCAAAATATCATTTATTAAATGGTATTGACCCAAATTATCAACATCCAGAATTGTTGACAACACCATTGATTGAAGCTGCAATGTACGGACATTTAGAAATAGTAGAATTATTATTAGCAAATGGAGCAAAACCCGAAATTCGAGGTGTTTTTGATGGTTATACAGCTTTGGAAGTAGCGAAGATTAAAAGACACAAAAAGGTAATTCAAATACTTGAAAAGGCGATGAATATTCCATCAAATAAAGCTGATAAAACAGGATTTTTAAACCGTTTTTTGAGATAAATTCAATAGTCCATGAAAAATTATGACGATAAATAAAATCACAAATTAATTCTTCATGGACTATTGATGTTGATTAGAATCAACTTTATTTTAGGATAAGATTGTTATTATTTAATCATTAATCCCTTTTATCAGCAGCTACTTTTTTATCCAATCTTTCCAAAATATCTTGAATTTCATCTACATTAAACCGAATTGGTTTTTGAGCATAAGTACCTTGAGGCGTAATGATAAAATATTCAGGTAATGCTTTAATATTGTAAAGTTGAGCCACTTTTGATTTTGTACCTTCAGCAGCTTGAAGATGAATACCAGAAAATCCTTTTTCATTGATTTTTTCTGTCCATTCATTCGATTGATTATCAAAAGAAATATGAATAAAAACAATATTTTCATTCTCTGCTAACTTATCTTTAATCGTTTGCATTTCATCTAATTTTTGCACACAAGGACGACACCAACTTGCCCAAAAATCCATATAAATTGTTTTTCCTCGAAACTCATTTAAAGAAACATTATTTCCTGCAACATCTTTCAAGGTATAATTAGAAGCATATTGTCCAGCAGCATAACGATTGACACCTTCGTAAGTTTCCATTACGATTTTGTCGTATTTTTCGTATTTATTCGTATTCAAAAAATCTTGGTAATACGGAATAACTTCATCTTGATTGTCATGTTTTTTTAATGCCCGAACAATCAATGTTGATTTAAAATAAGCCATTGCTTCATCTTTTAAACCTTCTTTTTCTGCTATTTCTAATTGTTTGAAAAATATATCGTCTTCAGGATACTTGTCCATACAAGTATAATTAATATAAGCTTTGATGTATTTTCTATATTTAGGATTTCCCATAGCTTTCGCATTCATCAACGGTACATCGTGAACAAAGAAGAAAAACTCAGGAGTCACTTTATTATAATAACCATGTGCATGTCCATAAGTCAACAATGTTAACGCCCAGCCATAATTAATCTCTGACCACATATACAATTCAAAATCTTCAGAAGGTCTACCATATTTCTCCTTGTATGCTTTGTATGCAGCTATTTTTTCATCTCTCTCCGTATCTATTTGTTTTCTAAAATCTTCAGGAGATTTACGACGCATATCACTATCTAAGTCAACTCCGACTTTATAATAAACCGTACCTTTACGATACTGCATCATTTTAAATTGATTTTTTTCTTCAGGAAATTTGGTACTAAAATCCGTAAAAATTTTATTATTAATACCGGCTTTACTGGAAAAAGCTAAAGAAGCCGGAAAATCATCAGCATCTAAACTTACTTGTAAGGTATCAAAAGGTTCAACATACATATACACTTTGCGGCGTAAGTATTTCAGTGCTACGACTTGAGGCTCGGAGATGTCTAAACTAATCTGAAAAGAAGAATCCTTCATCACAATATTCTTGTAGACAACTTGACTACTCAGGTGAGGTGTGTACAGTTCAATTTTTAAATATTTTTTAGGAGAATGTTCAATATCACCTGTATTTTGCACAATACCTGTGATAACAGTTGTATTATCCACATTATCGGCAAAAAGATGGCTAAATGACAAAGCGAAAATAAGTGATAAAATGTACGTAATAGTTTGTGTTCTAAATCTCATTGCTGTGAAAATATTACCTAATGTTTGACTAATAGAAAAGGTATAAAAAATCTATAGACATCATTGTAGTGTATATTATACCTATAAATATACAAATGATGTAGTTATTCAACTATACTTTAGGTTTAAAATTGCTGAATTAGTTTTACAAAAGGTTTTTTGTATTTATTTGTTCGTTTACAAAAATATTAAACTTTTGAATAAGTTGTGTAAAAAAACTCACAAAGAATGTTGAAAATGTGTCAATTAAATATATCACATATGTTCAATTTGTAATTTGAAGCATTTCAAAAAATGAAAAAAACTTTTTCTGAAAATGCATACTTTATTGTTACTATATATATGTATAACTATATTGTTTAAACATAAAGTTGTGTTTTTTGGAAAAATCTATCTACTTTTGCTATAAACAATTATGTATCAACATATTAGTCAGCATTCTTTTTTTGGTTATTCTTATTATTACCTAAACAAATGAAAAATTAATAAAACTCATGCAGCATTATCCTAAAGAAATTTTAGCATTATTTCCGATGGCAGATGTTTCTGGTTCGGATACAACAACTATAAAGACGCAACAAATGCAAAAAGTTGCACAAATAAAAACACCTTTAACACTTTTGGAGATAAAAAATATGATTGAACAACATCATCAGTTTTTGAGTACAGGTGGTGCAGGTGGAAAATGGCAAACTTTACTACTTTCAGGTATGGTAATCGGTATCTATGTCGGTGCAGAATCGACTGCTGGAAACCAAGCTATTTTTGAAAAACAACACATTTCTTCCGAATTTGACCTGCAAGAAGTTACTTTACCTTTTGCCAATTTTTGTGGTGTTTATTGCAAAAGTCAAGATTTTAGCGAAGCGAATCTAAGTCATTGTTTATTCACCGATGCTTACCTTGAAAATACCATATTTATGGATACAAATTTGCAAAAATCTGATTTTTCAAGAGCCAATCTTCGAAATGTTTCTTTTATGAATGCCGATCTTCGAGGAGCAGATTTTGAAAATTGTGATTTGACTAATGCAGATTTTACAGGTGCTTATATGGATAATACTCGTTTTCCAGGTGCAATTTTAAAAAATATTACCTATTAAATCTTTATAAATTACTATATTGCTATATCATTATAACGATACGACAATATAACATATGCATAGTAATTCGGATTATTATAACTATTTCAATCAAAAATACGACTTACCTAAAGCTGATGAAATCATAGATTTAACACCATCAGAAACTATTGTGAAAGCGTATAAAAGTGGTGTTCGAGTTTTTCGAAATATCGAAATTCAAAATGGTAGCTTTTTTGGAGAAAACTTAGAAGGGATTATTATTGAAAATAGTCGTATTTATGCTGATTTTAGAAATGCTAATTTAAAAAATGCAATCATTAAAAATAGCTACCTTAAAATGTCAGATTTTCGGTATACCAACTTAACGAATGCTCATTTTGAAAATGTAAATATCGAATTAACACAATTTAAAAATACACTAATTAATAACTTTACCTTTAAAAACAATTCTGCATTCGGCAATAATAATTTACAATTAAAAGACTTCAAAAACTTATTCTTAAAACCAATTCCAAAAGATAAATACTATTTAATAGATTTGGACGAATAATTTTTAAATTTTTATTTTAATAATATTATACACACTTATTCTAATAATCAATTCAATCTCAAAAAGCTATATATATATTGAATTAAATATACACTTTTATCACATTTATCGTACTTCATAAACTGATTATCAATTCTTATTTTTCAAAACAAACTTACTATTTTTGGTAAAAACTTGGGATACACCTGAAAAGTATATTATGTTAATAACATACTTATAAACAATTGTATTCCAATAGTTTTAATTCGCCATCTATCTACTAATCACTACTAAACAATCTTATCACTACGAGAAAGGTAAGATTTTAAAAATTAGTTGGATAAGGTGGCGTTTTCTATATTTCAAAATACCAAACCAACTTTAATAAGTTAGACATTAGATTTTAGACATTAGACATTAGATTTTAGATTTTAGATTTTAGATTTTAGATTTTAGATTTTAGATTTTAGATTTTAGATTTTAGATTTTGAAAATTTGATTATCATATTACAATATGCAATTTTATAAAAACATTAATTATCAATTTTAAATACATTAAAAAATCAATACAAAACAATCTAACGTCTAAAATCTAAAGTCCAATTAAGTGTAACTTTTCCATAAATCTGAATTTTTAAATTAGAAACAATTCTTGTTAAAATTTATTTAAATCAACGAAAAACTTAGTTGAAGTATAGAAAAGCTCAATTTTTATGTGAAATTTGTATTTATCCAAAAAAGAAACCTAAATAAAATCAACTAAAACCTATGATTAAAAAATTAATACTTCCGTTAATTGCAATTCTTGTTATTGGTGCAATTACATACTATTTTATTGGAAATGATGATGAAATAGCAATAGGTGATAACATTCTTACTACCGTAAAACAAGGTAAATTTGAAGTCTATGTAAATTCTACTGGCGAATTACAAGCCAAGAAATCCGAAAAAATCCGTGGACCAAAAGGAATGCGTGCGGCAGGAATATGGCAAACACAAATCGCTGATTTGGTAGCAGAAGGAACAGTTGTAAAAGAAGGTGATTATGTCGGTCGCCTTGATCGTTCGGAGTTAGATGGCAAAGTTCAGAATGTCGCTACCGAAATCGAAAAAATCGAATCACAATTATTACAAGCCAAATTAGATACAGCAATTACATTACGTGGTTTGCGAGATCAAATGATTAATCTACAATTTGCGATGCGTGAGAAACGATTAGAAGTAGAACAATCAAAGTACGAACCGCCAGCAGTAATTCGTAGAGAAGAATTAGAACTCGAACGTATTCAACGAGATTATAATCAGCAAAGTCAAAACTATCGTTTAAAACAAGAACAAGCCGAAGCACAAATCAAAGAAATCATGGCGACACTTGATCAGAATATGAGCAAGTTCAAAATGATGCGTGAACTTTCAGGTGACTTCACCGTCAAAGCTCCAAAAGCAGGAATGATTATTTATGAACGAAGCTGGGACGGAAAAAAAGGGCCAGGTTCAAGAGTCAGTTCTTGGGATCCAGTCATTGCTCAATTGCCAGATTTAAGTGATATGGTTTCTAAAATGTACGTCAACGAAGTTGATATTAGTAAGGTCAAAATAGACCAAAAAGTATCGGTTAGCGTTGATGCTTTTCCTGAAAAATCGTACAAAGGTAAAGTAATTCAAATTGCAAATATTGGTGAACAATTGAAAAAATTTGATGCAAAAGTTTTTGAAGTTGTCGTACAAATGTTAGAAAATGATACGATTCTGCGACCAGCGATGACGACCAGTAATCAAGTATTAACAAAGACGTTGGAGGATGTTGTACATGTTCCTTTAGAATGTGTACACTCGGATAGTATGACGTATGTGTACAAAAAAACACCAGATGGTATTGTCAAACAAGAAATCATTACGGATATAGCAAATGATGAAAATATTGTTATTAGATATGGATTGAAGAAAGGTGAAGAATTGTATCTAACCATTCCTGACAATGCTGATAAAATCAAAATTGTCGAATTGCCGAAAAAAGATAAAGAAGCTCACGAAAAAGAAGTTGCAGCAGCGAAAAAGAAAGAAGAGGAAGCCGCAAAACGTCGAGAAGCCGAAATGGAAGAACGCTTGAAAAAGTTCGATCAAGGTGGCGGAACGATGGTAATTCAGAATTAACGGTTGACTAACAAATATAACCAAAAACTAAAAATATTCCGTCATTCCGACGAAAAGGTTTTTAGTAATTAAATGGTGAATTTGTAAAACTTCACACTTTATACTTCACATTTCACACTTTAAAGACTTATGCAACAAATCTTTTTTAATTTAATATTAGCACTCGAAGGCGTTGGTGCAAACCGACTTCGAGCCGTGTTGACAGCACTTGGAATTGTATTTGGAGTTGCAGCGGTCATTGCGATGTTGGCCATCGGAACTGGTGCAAAGCAATCTATTTTAGAACAAATGAAACTTATCGGTACGAATAATATCGTTATTGAATCAGTGATTCCGAGTGAAGAAGAGGATGAAACAGATGACAATGACGATGACTCGGGCAATAAGAATAATTATACACCTGGTTTAACGCTTAAAGATGCCGAAGTTATTCAAAAAACACTGCCGACTATCGAATCAGTTAGCCCAGAAGTTGTACTCACAACCAGCGTTATTCAATCTGGAAAACTTCAAAAAACAAGAGTTATCGGTGTTACAAATGCCTTTTTTGATTTAAATAATATTGAAATCGGTCAAGGTACTTTTTTTGACGATTACCACTTTGAAAGTGGCCGACCTGTTTGTATTATCGGTGAAGATATTCGAGCGAAGTTTTTTAGTGAAGAAAAGCCTCTCGGAAAACTCATCAAATGTGGTGATACTTGGCTAACAATTGTTGGCGTATTGAAACGTAGAATGGCAAAGAAGGAAAACTTAGATGCTTTAGGAATTAGAGATTATAATTCTGACATCTACATTCCAATTCAAACTTCTTTATTACGATTTAAAAATCGTGCATTGGTTACAAAATCGGCTTTACGCCAAAATATCGGCGGAAATGTAGTCGTAATGTCCGATGGCGAAGAACCTTCTGCAAGTGAACGTCGAGAAGCCAGTAATTATCATCAATTAGATAGATTGGTGGTGCGAGTAAAGGATTCCGATAAACTTCAAGCAACAGCAACGGTTATCGCTCGAATGCTCAACAGAAGACACGAAGAAGTCAAAGATTATAATATTCAAGTACCAGAATTGTTATTGCAACAGCAACAAAAAACACAAGATACTTTCAATATGGTTTTGGCAGTTATTGCTGGAATTTCGTTGTTGGTTGGTGGAATCGGGATTATGAATATTATGTTAGCTTCGGTTTTGGAGCGGATTAAGGAAATCGGAATTCGTCGTTCGTTAGGTGCAACTCGTACAGATATTGTTTACCAATTTTTGTTTGAATCTATTGTCATTAGCTTACTTGGTGGATTAATCGGTGTTCTTTTAGGCGTTTTTGCTGCTCGAACGATTGCAAATGCTGCGGAGATTCCAACGATTGTTTCGACTTGGTCAATTGTTTTATCGTTTGGTGTTGCCGCAACGGTAGGTTTGATTTTTGGAATTATTCCTGCTCGACGTGCTGCGTTTTTTGATCCGATTAAGGCTTTGAGAAATGATTGATGGAATTTTTACAATATAAAACCTAAATAAAATTCCGTCATGCTGAATTTATTTCAGCATCTTCTAAGGTTCAAAGTTGAGATTTTAATTAAGTTTTCAATTTTATATTTTGTAAATCTTACAAGATTTATGCTTTAAAGTTTGGGAGATACTGAAACAAGTTCAGCATGACGAATAGTTTTAAAAATAACAATGAATCTAAAATATATCCTACTAACACTTTTTCTTTTCGTCTCTATTATTGGCGAAAGCCAGGAAAAAGCAACGCTTACACTAACGCTTGAGGAAACTATCAAACTCGCACAAAGTGATGCACCAGATGTGTTGATTTCACAAACTCAGTTATCGAATAATTATTGGGTTTTTCGCTCGTTTGAAGCGGATTATAAGCCACAATTATTTTTTGATGCAACATTGCCGAGTTTGAATCGGACGATTAATCCGATTACATTACCTGATGGTGGAATTGAGTTTATTCCACAGAGTTTTCTACAAAATCGAGCGAGTGTTTCTTTGAATCAACGGATTGCGAAAACTGGCGGAACGGTCTTCGCATCAACGGGTTTGGAGCGTATTGATTTTTTTGGTACAAATGCGTCAACTTCTTATTTATCGAATCCAATTACAGTTGGTTTTTCGCAGCCGATTTTTGGTTTTAATCGCTTCAAATGGGATAAAAAAATCGCTCCGTTAGAGTTTGATTTAGCAAAACGAAATTATTCTGAAAATATGGAAGCAGTAGCAACAAATGCTGCTGGTTTGTTTTTTCAGGTGTATATTGCTCAAATTAGTTTGAGTGCAACACAAAAAGATTTGGCAAATGCTGATACATTATATCGAATCGCTCAAGGTCGCTTTTCGGTTGGTAAAATTGCAGAAACAGACTTATTACAAGTTGAAATTTCAAAAATGGGTGTTGATGCGGCTTTGTCACAAGCGACATTAGACTTGCAACAAAGCACAGAAAATTTAAGAAATTTTTTAGGTATTAAAAATCAAGTGGATTTCAATTTAGTTCCACCAATTGAAATTCCCGATTTTGATATTGATGTAGATAAAGCCTTGGAATATGCGTTGAAAAATCGAAGTGATATTTTGGATTTTGAGCGACGACAACTGGTGGCGGAACAAAATGTGGATAGAGCAATTGGAGAAAATGGTGTAGATATTCAAGTATCAGGACGAGTTGGTTTTTCCCAAACAGATCCGACATTTGCTGGTGCGTACGCTTCACCGCTTGATCAGGAACAGTTGACCTTGCGTTTGAGTGTACCGATTATGGATTGGGGAAAAGCAGAATCTGAACGACAAATTGCGGAGTCAAATCTGAAAGTTGTCCAAATGCAAGTGGAACAAGATAGAGTCAATTTTGAGCAAAATATTCGTTTGCGTGTACAACAGTTTGATTTGTTGAGAACACAAGCGAAGTTGGCAGAGCGAACTTATGAGGTTTCTCAAAAGAATTTTGATATTACAAAAAAGCGTTATTTAATTGGTAAAATCGGTGTAACGGAATTGAATATTTCGATAGCAGAACAGGACAAACGTCGTCGAAATTATATGAATGCTTTGCGTTCGTTTTGGTTAGCACATTATGAAATCCGTCGATTGACATTATATGATTTTATGACAGGAGAAGAGTTACAACGTGAGGTTTCGTTTTAGATAAAAACCGTGTCAATTTCAAAAATCGACACGGTTTTGTATTTATACTTGACTCTTTCAGATAAAACCCACTTATTGTTGAAAACAAGTCAAATAATGCAATTATAGTTATCAATCAACGTCTAATCCATTATATTGCAACAATCAACTAATGGAAACGTTTTAATAAGGTCGGTTTTCATAATTACTGACAGATAACTACAAACTGATAAAGATGGTTGCCAAACAGATAATGTCGTCTTTGATTCCGCCAATGAAGATGACCGACACAGGTGAAAAAGCGTTAAATTGGATGTTGGATTTTCATGTTCGACATTTGCCAGTTGTTGACGGAAGTCGTTATGTTGGTATTCTATCAGAAGATGAAATTTTAGATTTTGACAATCAAGATGCACTTATTAGCGAACATCCGATTTCTCAACAACCAACTTCCGTTGATGAATACGAACACATTTACGAAATCGTAAAAATGGCTGTTCGATTCCAATTATCTGTGATTCCAGTAGTTGATGACAATCAGAATCTTTTAGGTGTCATTACTTTAGATACGTTATTGGCACATTTTGCTCAGTTTTCTTCATT
>JBGCFH010000232.1:0-19653 GCA_045106825.1 Saprospiraceae bacterium
TTCATTGATAATCACATTATCGCAACCTCCAGCAATTGTTTCTAATCCGATGGTTACAACTGTAACTTGTAATGGATTTACAGATGGTTGAGCGTCCGTAGCACCTACAGGTGGTTCTGGTTCATTTGGTTATGCATGGAGTACGAATCCTGCAACAGATACTTTGGCAATGATTTCAGGTTTAGTAGCAGGTCAATATTTTGTAACGATTACAGATTCAACTGGTTGTTCAATTGTTGATTCCGTTAATATTACAGAACCAACAGCATTATTAGCAAATACTAATTCTACGGATCAATCCTGTTTTAATATAATTGATGGTACTGTAAATGCAACACCAACAGGTGGAACTTCACCTTATATTTATGCTTGGGATAATGGTGGAATAACAGATACATTAACAGGTTTATCAGCAGGAACTTACTTTGTAACGGTGACAGATTCAAGTGGTTGTACTATTGTTGATAGTGCAATTGTAAATGCACCACCAGTGATTACGTCTATGGTTACAACAACACCGGTAAGTTGTGAAGGTGGAACGAATGGAACAGCAACTGTAACAGGTTCTGGTGGTTCAGGAGCATTTACATATACTTGGAGTAATGGACAAATTGGACAAACTTCAACAGGTTTAGGAGCTGGTATTTATATTGTAACGGTTACTGATGCAGTAGGTTGTTTCATCGAAGATACTGCGAATGTAGTGGAATTACCTCCATTGACACCAGCAGGTGGAATTATTGCGAATCCAGTAAGTTGTTTTGGTGGAAGTAATGGTTCGATTGAAGTATTAGGAATGACAGGTGGTACAGCACCATATTTATATAGTTGGAGTACAACACCTTCACAAGATAGTTCAGTAGCAATTAATTTAACAGCAGGTGTTTACACGTTAGTAATTACTGATGCCAATGGTTGTACATTTGGACCAGTAAATGTAACTGTAAATGAGCCAACTGCTCCAATTTCAGGAACAGTAACAACCATTGATCCTTCATGTAATGGTGAAGCTGATGGTTCGATTACAGTGGATGCAGTCGGTGGTACACCAAGTTACACTTACTTTTGGGCTGATGGACAAACGACTCAAACTGCTTCTGGCTTATCAATTGGAACATATAATGTGACAATTACAGATGCGAATGGTTGTACGGATAGTACTTCTGGCACATTGATTCAACCAAATCCTTTGGATGCTTCATTGACCGCAATTGAAACATCATGTAATGGTATTCGTGATGGTCGAATTTTAGTAGATACAGTATTTGGAGGAACAGGTCCTTATTCTTATTCTATTGATGGTGTTAACTATCAACCGACTGATATTATTTTCTTTGGTTTAGCAGGTGGAAATTATGATGTTTCTGTTCAAGATGCGAATGGTTGTATTTATGAAGAAAATATTTTGGTAGAAGAGCCACCATTAATTGTTGTGGATTTAGGCCCAGATGTAGAGTTAGAGTTAGGTGATAATATGATGTTAGAAGCAATTGTAAACACAACAGATTCATTAGGTTACACATGGACATCAAATCCAGGTGATTCTACGATGACTTGTACTGATTGTCCAACTCCGATTATTACACCGATTCGTACAACGACTTATACCGTAACAGTTCAAGACACATCGGGTTGTACAGCATTCGATGATATTTTAGTGACTTTGGATAAAAATAGAAATGTATTTATTCCAAATGTATTTACACCGAATGGTGATGGACGTAATGATGAATTCTATGTTTATGCAGGAACAGGAGTAGTTGATATTAAGGCGTTTATGGTTTATGATCGTTGGGGAGCAAAACTCTATGAAGCAACGAACATTCAACCAAACGATGCTTCAATGGGTTGGAATGGTAGATTTAGAGGACAAGATATGCAACCTGGTGTTTATGTTTTCTATATTGAGATTGAATTCGCTGATGGCTTAATCTTTCCTTACAAAGGTGATTTGACATTGATACGATAATTTGAGATCTACGAGGTTTCGTTTGACAAACATCAACGATTAGCGATAAAAATATAAAAAGGTACAACTTTCGGGTTGTACCTTTTTTAGTTTAGTTTTTATGATAAAATTTAAAAATGTAACTTTATCCACGAAACGTAAAACCAAATCAAATTATGTGGAAAGTTATTGTTAATCCAACTTCTGGAAGTGGAAATGCTGCAAAAAAAATTAAAAAAATTGAAGCGAAACTAAAAGCGGCTAATCTTGAATACAATATTGATTTTACAAAGTATCAAGGTCATGCTATTGAATTATCAAAAGTAGCTGTAGAGAATGGCTTTCGCCAAATAATAATCGTTGGAGGTGATGGAACGAATCACGAAGTGATGAATGGAATCATGCAACAAAAAGCTGTTCCATCGCAAGAAGTAACACAATGTTTAATTCCTGTCGGAACAGGAAATGATTGGATAAGAACTCATAATCTGTCACGAGATATTGATACGATTATTCAAAATATAAAAACAGGTAAGACAAAATTACAAGACATTGGAAAAGCAACTTTTCAAACATCAGAAGGACAAGGAGAACGCTATTTTTTGAATGTTGCAGGATTGGCTTATGATGCGTTTATTGCTGAAAAAATGAATGATAATCCAAAATTAGTGAGTAATAAGTTAGTTTACTTCTATTTGATTTTGCGTTGTCTTTTTCAATACAAACCGCAAAATACTCGAATAACCTTTAATAATCAAATCGTTGAAAGTCAATATTATACCATCAATATAGGCATTTGTAAATATTCAGGTGGCGGAATGCAACTTGTACCCCACGCAATTCCTGATGATGGTCTTTTTGCATTGACAACGGTTGGAAGTATGCCGATTTTAGGCGTTATCGTTTCAACACCATTTTTGTACGGTGGAAGAATTCATAAACATCCACGAGCATTTGTGACACAAACAAAATCTATAAAAATAGAAAGTTTGGATGATGAACCAATTTTGTTAGAATTAGATGGAGAGTATTTAGGTGTTTCGCCTGTAGAGTTGGAAATTATACCGAAAGCGTTGCGATTTGTAGTATAAACCGATAAGGTTTTGAAGGTTAAGGACGCAACAAAACGGATGTTAAGATAATTTGGAGTGATTAGATGATTTTAAGCACCTAATCACTCGTATATTTTACTCCGAATTTTGAATAGCGTATTTATTATACAACTTACCACCAGTATTTCGATAAGCATTGATAGCATGATCGGTTTTCAAAAAGAAATAACGAGAACCGATTTTATCCATTAAATCCGAACGCTTTAACACATCTCGAACTGGGCCTTTTACCGCAATAATATAAAACTCAATTCCTCGACTTCGACATTCTTCCAGTATCTCTTCCAAAGCATGAACTGCAGTAGAATCAATATTATTAATACTATCAGCATTCAGAAAGAAAGCTTTCAAACTATCGCCTTTTTTTATAATTTCTTTTTTAATAACCGCTTTAAAATAATTGATATTGGCAAAATATAAACCGGCATCGAAACGAAGAATAAGCGTATCATCAGAGATCTCTAACTCAGGAAAACGTAGAATATTTCTATAAAATGGTTCATTGGGAATCTTACCCAAAACCGCATAATGTGGTCGAGCTGTTTTGATTAATAATACTAATAACGACAAACCAATTCCGACTAAAACGCCCCATTCCATACCTAAAAACAATGTTCCGAGAAAAGTAGCGACTAACATTCCTAAATCTGCCTTATCCGTCAACCAAAGGTATTTTATCATACGTACATTGATTAAACCAAAGACAGCTACAATAATAATCGCAGCTAAAACAGGAATCGGTAAATAGTAAAATAACCGTGTCAAAAATAACAACGTCAAAACAATTAAACCAGCACTAATCATAGCAGCGATTCCAGTTTTTGCACCGGCTTCGTCATTCACTGCACTTCTCGAAAAACCACCTGTAATATTAAAAGATTGAAACATAGAACCAAAAACGTTCGCTAATCCAATCGCTACTAATTCTCTATTCGGTAAGATTTCAAAATTTTTATGTTTTGCTTGTAATGCTTTGCCAACCGCCATGATTTCCATAAAAGCAATCAACGCAATTGTGATCGCAATCGGAAGTAAACTTTGAATTTTTTCAATCGAAATATCAGGAATGATAAAACTTGGTAAACCATTTGGAATATCGCCGACAATCTTGACTTTATCTCCCAAACCAAATCCCCAAATAAATAAAATACCTAATACAACAACGATTAATTGACTTGGTAATGTTTTCTTATTTTTCTTAATCCACCGTAAAATCAGAATCGCAACCACACCAATACTTAATGCGATTAGATTTGTTGCAGTAATATTTTTTCCAATTTCTATTAATGTCTGATGTAAGTATTGTGTTCTGCCGATGTCTAAACCAAATAAATGTTTTAATTGGCTGGAAGCAATGATTAAAGCTGCTGCCGATGTGAAGCCACTTATGATGGGTCGAGATAGAAAATTCACTAAAAAACCTAATCGAAGCAAACCCATTAACACCAAAATACAACCGACTACAAATGATAATAAAATGGCTAATGTTATATAATCTGCCGTTCCAGCTGTTGCTAAAGCACCAACGCCAGAAGCTACTAACAAAGAATCTAATGCAACTGGACCAACTGCCAACTGTCGAATATTTCCTAAAATAGAATAGACGAAAAGCGGAACAATCGAAGCGTACAAACCATAAATCGGTGGTAATCCTGCTAACATTGCATAAGCCATACCTTGAGGTATCAACATAACGCCAACTGTTAAACCCGCCGACAAATCACCTTTAAATTGTGATTTGGTATAATGAGGCAACCATTTTAATATAGGAAAAAAGTGATCCATTGTTTTCGCTTATAAATTTAGGTAATATTCTTGATTGACAAATATATTTTTTATCAATGAATTAGTAAGTGACACGAATTACAGAATTAATCATTAAAGGACTTTAAAAGTCGTTCGCCTATTCATTTGATGTTCTGTATCAGAACAACTGGTACAATCACAAGAGGAAGCCAGTACACTTTCTCCAAAACCTCGTCCTGTCAATCGACTACTCGAAATTCCTTTTGAAATTAAATATTGGACAACAAAATCTGCCCTTTTTTGTGATAATGTTTGATTATAGGTTTCACTTCCTCGACAATCTGTATGAGCGGCTAACTGAATTTTAATCTGTGGATTTTGTTTCAATACGTTTGCCAATTCATCTAATACGGGCAACGAACTTGTTTGAACATTTGCAGCATCATAATCATAATAAACATTATCTAATTTGATTTCTACATTTTTAAAAATCTTATCCATTTCGATTTCAAAATTAGCGGTTCGATTAAGATTTGATAACTGACTCAAAATATCTTCTTCTGATATTTTTAAAACCTTATTAAAATAACCACTTTTTACGAAAGTAAAAGTGTAGTCTTTGTCTTTGAGACCATCTAAAACGTGTTTTCCCTTACGGTCGGTTTTGACAAAAAGCTCTAAACTTCTTTCTCCGATATTGACACCGTATAATGATTGTGTACCAATTTGTCCAGAACTCGGATTATTAGCTTCTGCAAATTGTTTTTCTTTAACGACAATTTGAAGTTTGAAAGGTTGTTCTGTTTCCATTTCTGATTCTGACACTTCTACAACTGGATTTTCCTCCAAATAGTTTTTAATATTTTCTGCTGTAAAAAATGTTTGAATAAACGTTGGTAAACCAAAACGACCAATCTTTCCAGGCAATAATATCATACTATCTTTTGCAATACAAGCTTCTCCATAGTCCTCGGGATTTAATATTGTTCCAAGATATTCTCCATTATAAATCGAATAATAAATTTTGCCATCAGGAGCGATTTGTAACGCACCGACACTTTTACTATCACTTTTACGAATCACTTTTTTTGATTCCGAAATTTCTTTTGTTGTCAAATCATATTGTGCGATTTCTCCATCAAAAGTCGTAGAAGTATACAAATATTTGCCAGAAGCCGAAAATTCAATACCATAACCATTCCCAGCAAAGATTGGTAAAACAATCCCATTACTTACTTCACCTGTCGCATTATCAAAATCATACACTTCAAATCGATCATCTTCATGTGGCGTAATCGCTAATTTGTCACCATTTGGTGAAACCTTCAAATAACCAATACTATTTAATAAAATGCCTTTGTGTACCGAACCAACTTTAGAAACAACAGGAAATTTTTCCAAACCATTTTCTGTTACTAAAAAAGCAAAAAAGGCATTTGTCCGCCATTGATGTGTCATAATCCAAACATCTTGACCATTTTCATGAATAACACCAGTTACCTTTTCCGTTGCATCAGGCAACAGCATCATATGTTTTTTCAATACTTTTCCATTTCCATCATTTGCTGCAACATCAATCTCGGCATATTCCAAACCGTCCAAACCGTCTTCGGAAGCATCAACCGTAAAGACATAATAAATCGTTGCACTTTTAGGTTTTTGTACAATAATTCCAGATTGAGTCGAAGAAGGATGTCCATGCAAATCATCTGCACCTTCAATGATGTTATGGTTTTTGTTCCAAACTGTTATTCCATCTGTATACATCAATAAGTTACCATCTTTATCCGAAATAACAGAACAACCTTCAAAAGTATTCATTTGACCATCGGTTAATAAAGTCGGTGGATTATTATTAAAGTCTAAACCTAAGTTACGACCAAAATACCAGATATTTCCTTCTTTTTGAGCAATTAATGAAAGATTGGCAAATAAGCAAAAAGCGATAATAAGTGAGTGTGTTTTTTTCATAATGGTTTGATTTTGAATCAATAATTACTTTTGATAACGTACATTTGATAATACAAATTTCAAATGTACAAAGATAGAGTTATGAATAATTATTTAACGATGGAAATAGTAAACTGCTGTTATAAAAGCAGTTATTAAAAAAATAAATACAATAATATATTACTTTCTTTTTGTAATTTAGACTTGAAGTTACCAAAATAAATTTCATGAAATTACTAACTAAAAAATCACTCCTAAATACAACTATCAAAATTATATTATTGGTAGTATTATGCTTATTTGCATTTTTGATGATGCGAATAAGTTATCCTTATCTCGTTCCACCTTATCCGACAACGATTGATTTTTTAGCTACAAAACAAGATGTATTACACATTGAACCATGGAAAATTGCCTTTTACATTCATATTAGTAGTAGTTTTTTAGTGATTTTAGCTGGCTTGACGCAATTCTCGAATACCTTATTAAAAAAGCGTCCGAAAATTCACCGAAATATAGGAAAACTGTATGTCGTAGTAATTTTATTCATTAGCGGCCCTTCAGGAATGTTGATGGCTTTTTATGCAAATGGCGGCATATTTGGTCAAATTGCATTTACAACATTAAGCGTTCTGTGGATTACATTCACCTATTTGGCGTATCGTTATATTCGTAAAGGCAATGTTTTAGCACATGGAAAATGGATGTTTCGAAGTTTTGCTTTATCATTGTCTGCCGTGACCTTACGTTTATTGATGTTTACTATTGGAATATTACCATTTTACGTTGATTTTGAAATTGTGTATATGATAAATGGCTGGTTAAGTTGGATGCTTAACTTAGGAATTACAGAAATATTAATTCGTAAAGGCATTGTAAATCGGTATTTTGGTAGAAATTGAATCTTCAATTTTTTTTGAACGTAACGTAACCCGAAGCTCCAGCTTCGGAGGAAAATCAATTTCGAGTGGAGTTTCACAATACGTAAAATTAAACCACAAACGATACTAAAAAAACCGTCAAAAAACCAACGATTGCTAACAACGTCGTCATCATTGTCCAACTTCTAAACGTTTGTTTTTCAGTCAAACCTAAATACTTACTCACCAACCAAAATCCGCTGTCATTCACGTGCGACAACATTGACGCACCTGCTGCAATTGCAATAACCATTAAAGCTTTATCAATTTCGGTCGTTTCCATCGTCAAAAGCGGTGCTGTGATACTTGCAGCCGTTATCATCGCTACGGTTGCAGAACCTTGCAATACTCGAATAATACCTGCTGAAAGAAAGGCAAATAAGAAGAAATTGACACCATTATTAGCAAAATAATTGGCTAACATTTCGCCAGTTCCTGTATTGACTAACATCTGTTTGAAAACGCCACCAGCTCCAGTTAATAAAATAATAATCCCAGCTGGAGCCATTGATTGTGTCGTAATATCCAGCAATTGTTCTTTAGAATATCCTCGACGAATACCTAAAACATACCAAGCTACTAAGTTCGCTATTATCAATGCAACAAACGGATGTCCAAGCATTGAGACAATTGTTTTAATGTCTTTCGACAATGCTTCATCAGGAATCAAAGGAGAATTCAATAAAGTATTTGCTAATATCAAAAGGATAGGAATCGCAATAATGGACAAAATCAAAATTGGTGAAGGATAATTATCAATATTCGCTGTATTTGCATCTAATTTTGGAGCTTGTATATTGATTTTTTTAGCAATGTATTTTGCGAAGATTGGACCCGAAACGATTGCCGCAGGAATCCCAGCGATTACACCAAATAATATTACCCAACCTAAATCAGCATTCAAAATATCAGCAACGGCAATTGGTCCAGGAGTTGGTGGAATAAAAGCGTGTGTAATCGCCAAACCTGCCAAAAGTGGCATTGCATAAAGCAATAAGGATTTTCCAGTTTTGCGTTGTAATGCATAAATCAGCGGCACTAAAATAATAAACGCTACATCAAAAAACACTGGAATAGCGACCAGAAAACCAGTCAACATCATTGCCCAAGATGCTCGTTTTTCGCCAAACTTAGACAAGAGATATTTGGCTAACGCTTCTGCTCCGCCTGATTGTTCTAAAATCGCTCCGAACATCGCACCCAAACCAACGACCAACGCCACAAAACCCAACGTATTTCCCATACCTTGTTGCATCGTTTCAATAATCGTCATCGGCTCTAAACCCGCCACCAAACCAACCGAAATACTCGCTATTAATAACGAAATAAAGGCTTGAATCCGAACGACTAAAATCAATCCTAAAAGCACAACTATTCCTACAAAAACCGCTGTAATTAATTGATAATCTAACATTTATTTAGACTGTTGAATTGTTAGATTGTTATCGCTTCGTTGATTGTTGAATTGTTGTGGCGATAACAATTTAGCAATTTATTAGAATCGTATTTTTAATAATCTTTTGGGTAAATTTACTAAAATGGTTGGAGTATTGATATTCATTTTAAAAATGATGACTTTTTTTGCACGAAAATATTTTCTTAAAATAATTAATGGTGAAGTTTACGGTTATTGATACTTTTGTAATAAAAAAATTATGAAATGGAAAACATTTACCTTTCAAGAATTGACATTGGAGCAATTATATCAAATGATGATGGTTCGTCAAGAGGTTTTTGTAGTAGAACAAAATTGTCCATATTTAGACGCTGATGGCAAAGACCAAGATTGTTATCATGTTTTAGGTTATGACAATGATGATTTAGTAGCTTATTCAAGGATTGTCCCGAAAGGGATTTCTTATCCAAATGCTGTTTCTATCGGTCGTATCTTAACAACAGAAAAGGGTAGGGGAAAAGGGATTGGAAAAATGTTAGTTCAGTTTTCGATTGAGGAAACAATTCGTTTATTTCAATCTGAAAAAATCACCATTTCGGCACAATGTTATCTGACTAAATTTTATGAAAATTTTGGATTTCAAATCGTTGGCGAATCGTATTTAGAAGATGATATTCCGCATATTAAAATGATTAGAAATTGAGTTCAAACAAAAAAGGTTCGCCTCTAAGAAGCGAACCTTTAAACACCTAACCCAATTTTTAACCTTAAAAACTATGAAACATTATGAAATCGACTGTGAATCAATTTCTCAATTTCTACTTATACTATTGTGAAAAATGTGCCAATACAGACTGTTTTTTCAATAGATTGATTTCGATTGTTTTATATATTTTATTAAAACAAAATTATTTCCTCAATGAACTTATATTGGAATTGATTCCTTATTTGGGAGTAAACCCTAAAATGAATCATGTGAATTGATTTTACAAAAGCCCTTGTCAAGTTAATACTTGAAAGGTTGAAGATTTTAAAAATATTTTGAAATCATCCGAAAGTTTTAAGATAAATTGCAGTCTAAATGTATACTTTACAACCTACTCAAAAATAAAACTCACGAAAATATGTGTGTAAAATTAATACGAAAATATTTGCCTTTATTAGCGATTTTGACATTATTATTTGCTTGTGAAGAATCGAATAATTCGACTCAAAATCAATCTGATATGTTTACTTTTCAGTACAATCTTCAAGAACCAGATGCTATTTATGAATTACCACCAATTTTAAAAGAAATATCTGCTTTGTCAATGTCGGAAGATAATGAGTTGATTTGTTTACAAGATGAAGATGCTATTATTTTTACGTATGATTTAGATTCTAACACGATTACCAATCGAGTTTTATTCGGAAAATCGAATGATTTTGAAGGAATAGAAGTTGTCGATGAAACTGTTTTTGTGTTACAAAGCAATGGGAATATTCGAGAAATCAATAATTTGGGGAAAAAAAATCAAGAAGTCATTGTTCATAAAAACTTCTTGTCACATAAAAACGATGCAGAAGGTTTAGGTTATGATGTAGAAACAAACAGCTTACTTATTGCCTGTAAAGGCAAAGCTGGAGATAGTAAAATTTTGAATGGAAAAAAGGCTGTTTATCGGTTTGATTTAGCGACTAAAACATTGGAAACTGAGCCATTTTTATTGTTTAATAAACAAACGTTATACAACTATATTAAAGCCAATGATTTAAAAAAACTATCTTTTAAACTAAAGAAAAAAATACCCTTAAATCCATCAGGAATTGCAGCAAAAGATGGTTTCTATTACACGATTGCATCTATCGGAAACATGCTAATCGTAACGGATAGAATAGGAAATATCTTATATATTTCACCAATTGGTAAAGGTTTTTTACCAAAGCCAGAAGGTATTACATTTGATAAAAATAATAGATTAATCATTGCATCAGAAGCGAAGAATGGAAATGGAAGAATTGCAGTTTTTAATCCAAAATAGAAAATTTCCGATTTCTGATGGTCAGGAATCGGAAATCAATCAATTAATCAATTCGTTTTATTGTAAATTTAACGGTTGTTCCTTTTCCTAATTTTGAAGAAATATGGAGTTCTCCACCCATTTTTTTAACTAATCGTTGAACAACACTTAGACCAATTCCAGTACTTTCTTTAATCATTTTATTTCTTATAAATAAATTGAAAAGTGTTGCTTGTCGTTCTTCCGAAATACCGATTCCATTATCTACAATCGTAAATTCATAAACATCGTCTTTTTCAACAATTTCAAAACCAATAAAAGAAGAAATCGCTTCTGTATCTCTATAGCGAATACTATTACTAATTAAATTTTTTAATATTTGTTGAAGTCCTGTTTTAGCCACAAAAACGTGCGGTAAATTACTATCATAAAGTAACATAACTTGCTTTTCAGGATTTAGCATAATATTGAGATCATCCATCAATTGATTTAAATTGACAAAAGTACAAGTTTCTGTATTAATCTGTATGTTTCTTGAAAACTGAAGAAGATTCTGTGTATAATTCGATAATTCTTTCGCACTTTTTACGATGTAGTACAAGTATTCTTTTTCCTCTTTACTCAATTTTGAGCCTGCTTTACGCAATAAAATATTAGTAAAGGAAGACATTATTCTTAACGGTGCTTTGATGTCGTGAGCAATAGCATATGCATATTGTTCTAAGTCGTTATTCGCTGTTAATAAATCGTTTTTATGCTCTTCCAGTTGATGATTAGAATTTCGTAATTCTATTAATTTTACCGTATAATCTGCCAAAACACGAATACAATTTAACTGTGCTTCCGTCAGTGTTCGAGGCTTTGTATCAATGACGCAAAGTGTTCCGAGGCGATGACCATCAGAAGTTTCAATACTAACACCTGTGTAAGACTGAATATTCGGATTATTAACCACAAAAGGATTATCGGCAAACCGTTCATCTTCTCGCAAATCATTGATTGCCATTTCACCGGATTCATCATTAATGACATTTACACAGATAGAATGTTTAATTGGTGTTTCTTTCAAATCTCCAACACCTCGTGCAGATTTGTACCATTGTCTATCTTCTTCAATCAATGAAATCAAAGAAATTGGTGTATCACAAATATAAGTTGCAACTTGAGTAATCGCTTCAAATTCTGCCTCTATTTCAGTATCAAGAATCTCTAAACTTTTTAATTTTTCTATTCTTGTCTGTCGTTTGATTGGTAATTGTGCCACAGTGTTCATCTATTTAACGATTCTTTATTGTTAATATAATTTGGGTAAGTGATGAATTGAATATCACTAATAATTAACATCCAAAAGTTTTGCCAATATTTGATAAATAGATGATTATATAATAAAATTAAATATCATGTTATTGAAAAGAATATGATATTGATTCAAGTATTTGGTTCAAGAAATTTAATATTCTAATGCTGATTTAATAAAAAAAAGAGGAAATGATTCAAAATCATTTCCTCTCTAATAAAATATTAATTTCAAAAAATTAAGTTAGCTGTTTGTTGTCAACTATCAATGAATATTTTTAATATCGAATCACCTTTTTACTAATAATCTGTTCATCAATTTGAATTTGTAAAAAATAGATGCCAGATGGCAAATCACTTAAATTTAACTGTGTAACTTGATTGTTGGAAACTTGATTAGAAGATGTTCGTGTTGTTTGACCAACGGCATTAACTAATCTGAAGTTAACAGCTGTTGTCTTATCCAAACGCAATTCAATATTTAAAATATCATTAGTTGGATTTGGATAAACCTTAGCTATATTTTGTAATGGCTTGATTCCATTAGTAGAAACAGGAAAATTAACCACTTCAATTGGTAAACTTATAGCATCACTACAACCAGTATTGTCTGTCGTTTGTAAATACACGTCATAAGTTTCTGGCTGCGTATAAATATGTGTAGGGTTTTGTGCAGTTGATGTGTTTCCATCTCCAAAATCCCAAAACCATGAAGTAGCATTTTGAGTCAAATCCGTAAAGGTTACTTCTCCATTTGTTAAGGCTAAATCTAAGTTTGTTGTAGAAACAGAAAAGTTAGTTTCTATATTTCCTGTTCCCAAAGTTGCAGTAACAGGAACTCGACCACAAAGATGACCATATTCTATTTCCCAACCATAAAAGTATGGATAAGCTGTTGCCGATATATTTGAACCTGTAATAGACATAATATCGGGAACAGTATAAGGAAATGATGCACCAGAAGTATTGACATAACAATTAGCCGCCAGATTAAAGCTTATTTGAAAACCTTCTCCTTCATTAATATTCCAGTCTAAATTGATAATATTTTCACCATTTGAAGTCAAACTAATTAATTTCTGATTTAAGATTGTCCCTTGATTATCTTTCAAAACAATTCTCCTTCCTCCACTTATTGTCGTATAAACCTTAACAGATTTCAAAATAAAAGGACGATAACAATCAAACTCCAAAAAGTAAGATAAATCATTGGATTCTAAACCATTTCCTATTGAATTATCTACAGCACCGGCTATTGCAGGTTCTATAATATCTGAATAATAAGTTTCATCATTCACTATTGAAGGAAGTATAATACTATTTCCGATTCCTAATTCCACTCCATTTTCTTCTTGTGAATACCAGCGTATTTGTCCTGTTGTAGAAGGATGTGTAGCTGTCAAAAACACATCGGAATTTGGACAAACGGTTGTTCCAGTTGTTGTAACTGGTGGTATTGTCGTTAAATTAATTACTTTTGGAAAATAATGATTAATCGGACGTTCGTCTGATAAACCATTGATAGATTCAGGTTTAATTTCAAAAGTATATTCGCCTTCTCCTAACGTAATCGTAGGTACTTGAATGAAGATAGTATCTTGTGGAAGTAATGTTCCTGACCACTGAATAGTATCTGTTATTCCATTTGAAACGGTATATCGAATTATCGAATTATAAATAGTATCTAATCCACGATTAATAAAACTCACGGATGGCGAAATACTCAAATCCGTATCACAAATGGTTTTAGGTAAATCAATATGATGTGTTGCCAAATCTCGATTAGAATAAGGACTTACAGGCGTGTGTCCTTGATTAATCAGATACTGATAAGCAGCATAAACATCAATAATACCTCGTCCGTAAATATTATCTTCTCCAACAACGCCCAAATCAATTGCTGTATAATATAGTGCTAATTTAAACTCTTCACCAGTCAAATAAGGAAAGGCTTGTTTTAATAATAAAACAGCTCCCGAAACGTGAGGTGCTGCCATTGATGTTCCTGAGGCAAGAACATAGCGACCATTTTTGTAAGAAGAACGAACACTTACACCTGGTGCAGAAACTTCAGGCTTTATAAGTAAAGCACCAGTATCTCCACAGATTGTTGGCCCACGACTCGAAAAATTTGCAGCTAAATATGTTGACCCATTTGCTTGTAACGCTCCAACCGAAAAAATACTAACAAGATCTGTATTGATAATTGCAGGTGCTCCAATTGTTGACGGATTTGGGCCATCATTCCCAGCAGCGAATATAGCGGCAACTCCTGCTGTTTCGATAGTTAAAATCGCATTGGCAATACTTGCTATTCTATTGGTCGAATCAAGACTATTACAATCTCCAACAGTAGGTGTAGCTCTTTGTCCCCAAGAGTTACAGATTACCGTAGGCATATCATCAATGGTAGTAGAATCGCCATCAGGATCAATTGCCCATTGAAGAAAATCCATCACAGGATTATTAAAATTAGAAGGTAAACTATCACATTGTATAATTGGTGTCGCCATCCAAGTCGCATCAAAAGCGACACCAATTGTATCATTATTTTCACGGTCAAGTCCAAGCATTGTTCCGACAGTATGCGTACCATGTCCATCACAATCTACTGGTAGTACAGATGTCCCCGCAATCGGATACCAAGCCTGAGTATTGGGCGAGTAAATGCCTTCATAGCTGTAACTCAATGCAGGATGTGTTGTTTCTACACCAGTATCAATGCTTAATGCTTTTGTTCCGAACCCTGTATAGCCCAAAGCCCACATTGCAGGTGCATTAATAGCTTCCAAACCTGGTTCTATTCCATTAATAGCATTGATACCTTCTATTCCATCTTCGCAGTTCAATTCTGTTGCACGATGTAGTTCTAAAGACGGATTTAACTCAATAAACCGAATCTCGTCCATATGCGACAATGTTTCTAAGATACTTAAATCTGCGTGAATCATAATCGTATTGGTAATCCAATAGGATTTAATGGAAATTTGATTCACCTTTTCATCACTTCTAAGTAAGTCTAAAAGAGGAGGTTGTGTGATAGTTGCTTTTTCTTTTAATAATCGAATGAGTAATTCGGTACGTTCGACAATCGGTGTATTTTTCGCTTCAAACTCTTTTTTTAGAGCGATGATATCAACTCTATCTGCCATTGAGATAATCATCGTTTGCTTTTCAAAAGTATTTAATGCTAATAACTTTTGACTAACCTTATTGGTATTGATTTTTGTAATACTAAACGGTACATCATGCTGTTGAGCATTTACGAAATTTACCAAAGTTAATGCGACAATTAATAAGGTAATTTTTATCTTCATTTCAAATTTATTTTGAAGTTAGTCATAATACTAACCTATTAAACATTTATTAATTAGTGAAATTAGTAAAAATTAATGTCTAAACCGTAATTCGCATTTTTAATATTCCTCTTTACTACTTTTTGTCAACGTCCAAACAATTAAAGCCGTTAAAATTCCCATTCCGATTACAGTGATTGTAATAATCGAACTATACAACTCTGCATCAATTGCCGAACGTTTTGCATAGATTCCATAAAACGCCCAAATCAAGACCAAAGCATACGCCCAATCTTTGCGTTTGAATAGCATTATCATTCCAATCAAAGTCGCAATCGTTAACATAATCAAAGTCCAAGTCATTTCAGAAATACCAAAACCCGACCAATTCATATCAACCAACAAAGTTGTTACATTCGCAATCGTTGCTACGGTTATCCAACCTAAATAAACACTAAATGGAATATGAACAAATACCTTTTCAGCACTTTTCTTAGGCTTTACGCCAATATTCAATTGCTGATAAATACCAACTAACGAAGCCAAAATAATTAGCATCAATACCAATGACAACCAAATAATCTGATAATGCCAAACTACAATCCAACTTGCATTTGCTAAACTTGACCACAGAAACAGCCAACCCATATTATTAATAAAATCAGTATTGCCTCTTTTCGAAAATGCTTGACGAAATTGATAGATTATAAATACGAATAGCAATGTATAAATCACGCCCCAAATCGCAAAAGTGAAACCAGCTGGAACGAATAAATTTGGATACAAATCCGATAATTCGCCAGTTGTTACACCATTTATTGGTAATGCGTTTGCTAAAGCGTTAAGTACAATCGTTAGAATGAATCCGAAAAGATTGGAAACTGCTAATACTTTAATGTTTTTCATTGTTTTGGAGATAACTTTGGACAGATTCTGTATGTTTTTTTCATTTAAAACTGCCATGCTTTGAATAATAAAACTTGGCGACAAGATACACTATTTGTTTAATATATCTCATTCTGGAAGTGTCTCAAAATAATAAATAATTTACAGTTCATGCATTTTACATATTTTGAACTTTTTGCTTATGAAATTATTTAAAATCCCACAAAATCAAGCCTTTTTTGTAATTTTACTGTTTACAAAATGATTTTGAAATGGAAGATAAAAAAGCGATGAATGACGAAGTTGCTTTATTTAAGCAACAGTTAGAATTAGTGAGGATTAGTTCTAAAAAAGAATTTATTGATAAATTAGAAAATTTCTTCCTTGGTTTGAATCAAGGGTTTGGATTTGTAGCTAAAAACAAAAGAGTTAATTTATTAACGAAATATTTTTACGTTGATTTGGTGTTTTATAATCGTCTATTAAAGTGTTTTGTTTTAGTGAATTATCGAAAGGGAAATTTGGATCAACAAGATGTTGAAAAAATGAATCTAATAATTGATTATTATAATAATCAACGGTTGCCCGATGATAATCAAACGGTTGGAATTGTCATTGGTAAACTGAAAAATGATATTGTTGTGGAATATATTTTGCCGAAAGACGAAACAGAAAATTTAGTTGTTATTGATGAAACTGTTCTGCCGAACAAAGAAAAATTAAAAGCACTTTTGATAAAAAATTAGGGATTTAAAAATGGATAAAAGCTTTGATAGGTCGCTTAATCATCGAAAAAAAAGGAGATTAAGCGACTTATCGAAGGTGTTTTAAAAAACCAAAAGTCTCAAAGGGACGAGAACATAAACATTGGACGAAGTCCGATGAACAGATGAAACAAAAACTATGAGCTTCAAACTACAATCACCTTTCCAACCAACAGGCGATCAGCCACAAGCCATCGAACAACTGGTTGATGGACTTGACACTGGTGAAAAAGCACAAGTATTATTAGGTGTAACAGGTTCGGGAAAGACGTTTACGATGGCGAATGTCATTCAGAAAGTCAATCGACCAACTTTGATTTTGACACATAACAAAACCTTGACGGCTCAACTTTATGGCGAGTTTAAAGAGTTTTTTCCAGATAATTTGGTGGAATATTTCGTGTCGTATTACGATTATTATCAGCCCGAAGCTTATATAACAAGTTCGGATACTTATATAGAAAAGGATTTGCAAATCAATGATGAAGTCGATAAACTTCGACTTCGAGCAACGTCTTCGATTTTGTCTGGTCGTCGTGATATTATTGTCGTTGCTTCGGTGTCGTGTATTTATGGTATGGGAAATCCGGAGGCTTATCAGTCGGGAATTTTGCGAATTGAAAAAGGTCAAACGATTACTCGAAATACGTTTTTGTATGAATTGGTAGAAGCTCAATATTCTCGTACAGAAGTCGATTTTGCTCGGGCAACTTTTCGAGTTCGAGGCGATTCGATTGATATAAATTTGCCGTATGTTGATTATGGTTTGCGAGTGATTTTCTTTGGTGATGAGATTGATGAAATCGAAACTATCGAAATTGAAACAGGAAAACGCATCGAAAGCCTTGAAAATTCAGCGATTTTTCCAGCAAATCTATATATCGCTCCTCGTGATAGATTGAACGAAATTATTGTAGAAATCCAAGATGAGTTATTTGAACAAGAGAAATATTTTGAAAGAGAAGGCAAATTAGAAGAGGCAAAACGGATTCACGAACGCACGGAATTTGATATTGAAATGCTCAAAGAATTGGGTTACTGTTCGGGCGTTGAGAATTATTCTCGATTCTTTGATGGCAGAAAACCGGGGACTCGACCGTTTTGTTTGTTGGATTATTTTCCTGATGATTTCTTGATGATTATTGACGAAAGTCACGTAACAATTCCACAAGTTCGAGGAATGTTTGGTGGCGATAGAGCGAGAAAATTAAACTTGATTTCTTATGGTTTCCGTTTGCCATCTGCAATGGACAATCGACCGTTGAATTTTGCTGAATTTGAAAAATTAATCAATCAAGTCGTTTTCGTGAGTGCAACACCTGCGAATTATGAATTAGAATCTACAGAAGGATTGATTGTTGAGCAAATTGTGCGACCAACAGGTTTATTGGATCCGCCGATTGAAGTGCGTCCAAGTATGAATCAAGTTGATGATTTATTGGAAGAAGTTCGTAAACGAACGGAGAAAAATGAGCGAGTTTTAATCACGACGTTGACCAAACGAATGTCAGAAGAATTGGCAAAATACATGGACAAAATCGGTGTGAAATGTCGTTATATTCACTCCGAAGTCGATACGATGGAACGTGTGGAAATTTTGCGAGATTTGCGTTTGGGAAGATTCGATGTACTAATAGGTGTGAATTTGTTGCGAGAAGGTTTGGATTTGCCAGAGGTTTCGCTTGTCGCAATATTAGATGCGGACAAAGAAGGATTTTTGCGTAACGATAAATCATTGACACAAACATCAGGAAGAGCTGCTCGTAATGCCAACGGTTTGGTGATTTTTTATGCCGACAAAGTGACCGATTCGATGCGAAGAACAATCGACGAAACGAACCGAAGACGTGCGATACAAATGGCTTACAACGAAAAACACAATATTACACCAAAAACAGTTTTCAAATCCAAAGAGCAAATTATCAAACAATCTTCTATTTTGTCGATTCGTGGAAATCAAGTTTATGAGCAAGAAGATAATTTGAATATCGCAGCCGATCCAGTGATTGAGTATTCAACAAAACCGCAATTGGAAAAAATGATTAAACGCACCGAAAAGTTGATGAAAGAAGCTGCAAAAGAGTTGAATTTCATTGAAGCAGCGAAGTTTCGGGATGAGTTGTTTGCGTTGAGAGAAGCGTTTAAGAAGAAGTTTTCGTAGGGCAAACGGCACTGCCTTTGCCGAAAATAAAAAAAAAAAAAAAAATAAAATTTATCTTTGATTAAAATCAAAACGATATGCAAAAACTAATCATCAAAAATTTTGGACCAATAAAAGATGTCAAACTTGAAATCAAGGATTTTATGGTTTTCATTGGACCTCAAGCAAGTGGGAAAAGT